>DAIOUZ010000045.1:11479-15043 GCA_036759285.1 Candidatus Limiplasma sp.
TATCAGGACGACCTCGACTATCTGATTGGCTCGTTCCTCAATGAGAAAACAGAAATCATGAAGACGCGCTACAAGGAAGGTCCCGGCAGGTTGGAACACTCCGTTTGGACCCCTTATTACATTGAGCCACAAAGCCAATACCATCGCGACATCACTGCCGAGAACATCCCATACGTCGTCATTTGCGACATCTTCTCCATCAGCATGGGCGAGATAGAGCCTGCGACCATCAAGGCTGTGCTGCCCACAAGTCATGTCATTGGCGAGCGCACCTTTGGTGCCACAGGGCCCTTGCAACCCACCACTTTTATCGACCTCAACTATGGTGGTCCGTTTGGCAACATCAATGCCATGCATCATTATATTTACACTTCAACGTTTGAAAGTTCGATTGGCGGCAAAGTAATTGAAGGCACCGGCTTCACACCTGACCAGACGGTGCTCCGCAAGGACCACAACGGCGACTTCAAGGCTCAGATTAACGCTGCCATCGAACACATCCAAAACAGGCATTAAAAGTTGTCATTATGAGAGACTCAAGTGATGCATCATGAAATGACAGAGCAATCGTTCATTTATACTTCAATTCATATCTTAATCTATGGCACTATCCCCAGCAAATACATGCATAACGAAGAAATGAGGCACCGGATGGCCCGTATTCACGATTGGCGCTGTTGGATGGGATATGTGGCAGACTTCATGCGCTATCTCAACAAGCAGAACATGCAGGTCATCGGGGTCTCGGATAAGGAGTTGGATGCATTTATAAAAGACCTTGCGGACATTACGGAAAAAGAACAAGGAGAACATGAAGGCAGGCCTAAGTCGACCGATTATTATACGCCACAACTCAACCTTGACAGCCTCAACACGATGCCGCCTATCCTTTTACAAAAAGAGTAAAACATCTGAATAGTTAGAAAACCGCAATTCGAGTGAAAACTTGGGTTGCGGTTTTTTTGTTTGAACTGGACAACTACCGCTGCTTCCTTCGAAACTCCATCATCGACTGTCCCGTAGCGTTGCGAAAAAAACGGCAGAGGTAAGAAACATTGTCGTAGTTCATCTGGGCGGCGATTTGCTCGACGTTAAGATCAGTTTCGGCGAGGTAGTGTTTGAGTTCGTAAATGACGGCGTCGTTGATGAGGGCCTTGGTGGAGGTCTTCATCAGGCGGTGGCAGACCTTGTTCAGATAATCGGGACTGAGGCACAACTCGGAGGCATAGAACTTCACACTGCGC
This sequence comes from Candidatus Limiplasma sp., assembly GCA_036759285.1. Lineage (GTDB taxonomy): Bacteria > Bacteroidota > Bacteroidia > Bacteroidales > F082 > Limimorpha. Next base: position 12,724 of record DAIOUZ010000045.1, read on the forward strand.
TCGTGATGGATGTGCTGGTTCAAAAGCGCATTGAGGCGGTCGGGGATGCTCCACACGGCTGATTTCTCATCATGGACCTCGGGCGGAAAAAGCTGCGCTATCCGTTGCTCGATGGCGATGAAGAGGTTGTGTAACTCGCCGTACACCATCTGTTGGCAGATTTCGTCCTCGAAGGTTTGGGCAATCCATTCCATCCGTCCAAACCATTCATTGACAAGCCGTTGTGCGGACTTCTCGATCATGAAAACAGGATGCTGATATAGGAAATCCCAGAACACAGGCGAGTTGAAGTTGACGGTGAAATCGGCAATGGCGGGGTCGTTCATCTCAATGAAACGGCAGGAAAAACGCGACGAAGTGCGTTCGATGGTGAATCGTGAAAAAGTGAAAAGCGGCATCAACGTCCCGCGCCGAATGGCAACTGGCTCAAAATGCGATGTGGCGAGGGCGCATCCTTCCGTACACAACAAAAGCGTGCACCCAGTGACGGGAACCACAGAGTGGAGCAAGCCGCTAAAATCGGTCGTGCCGCAAACTGTCGGCGAGGTGTTATTTGGACTGAAAAACGGCATAAAGTTAGTTCCAATTGGCAGGCCTATGAGCCACATAGCCATTTTTAAGAGTTACTTCATCGGGAAGCATCGACTGAACAAACCTTGCACGATAATGTTCCAACCACACCACATGGTCACACTTGCCGGCGAGCGCATACGTCCTCTGGGTGGGTGGCACAAAGGCATGAACAGGATGTTCTGGAGCAAAGTTCTTGATAATCTCAACCGACGGAATCATATCGCTATCAGCAGAGACAACGATGGTGATGTCGCAGCGTTTGGTAAACACATCGGTCAACATACCAGTAGCCACTCTCACATCCGACTCTTTTTCTTCGTAGGTCTTATTCTTAAAACCGCATTTCTGGCATTTGAACTTCTTTTTCTTATATCTGCCTAAGTGGAGCTTGAATTTAGGGTTTAGAAGATTGGCACTGAAAAAAATGTCTTGATTATCAGCTACCTGTTGGTCATCAATGGGACGGGCAGAATAATAGTTCACTTCTACCAACTCTTGATCGGATAACATCATTCGTTCGAAGAACTTCACGACATCAAGCCAATAGAGACGCTTCCATCTGGAGCCACCATTACGTAGGCCGTAGTAGAAGTTGTATCCGTCAACATACACAATAACTTTCTTCTTTTCCATGCGTCTAAAAAGGTCAAAAATAAAGCCCCCTTTCGGAGGCTTAAGCTTCGGTTTATCTCATCCGAGCGGGATTTTTCTAAATTGCTTCTTTCAGCAACCACCCAAAGTATGCGATATACATGGGATTTCAACTGCAAAAATACAAACATTTTTGCATTCCGCAAGGGTTTTGGTGAAAAAAACATCTCAATATTTCCTCAACATTTCTTGAAGCAGCCTTTTCATTTTCTCCCTCAAAGAAACAGGCTCCAGCACTTCAATATGCGCGTTCATGGTGAGTAGTTGCTGGATGAAGTCGTAAGAAGGCTTTAGCCGCCATGAGAAGATGGTATAATCGTCGGTTTCTTCTACGATGCGTTGGCTGTGGTGCAAGGGCAAACCCTTCAGGAAATTGCTCTGGTCGCTGTCTGCCTTGACGAGGATTTCTTCAGTCTTCAGGTCTGGCTCCACATAGATGCCGAAAGCATCTTGGAAATGTGTCTGCAAATCGAAATCCTCTGGAGCCTTGAAGGTGGTTTCCGTGAGGCTGAGCGAGTCAATACGGTCTAAGGCATAGCAACGAATCTCATTATTCTCGTTAAGGGCTATCAGATACCATCTTTGCTTGAACAGCTTCAGGGCAAGTGGCTTGCAGTGGTAATGCTTGATGTCATCCTTGCCATAATACCGCCTGTATTGCATCTCGATTTCAAGGCTCTTCTCCAAGGCTTCCATGAGCGGCTCCAAATGCTCAATGCCGCCCGGGATGCGTTCAAACTGCACCCGTTTGCGCAGACTGAGGTCTGACGAAAGCCTGTTGTTGATGGCAAAACTATGAAGCAGCCACATTTTCAAGTCGTTGCCAAGCATCTCCTCGCGCTCGCCTTGGGGAATATAGTAGGCGTTGCGGCTTTTGTCGCACTCAATGTCAATGCCGAACACATCGGCAATGTATTGTCGGTAGTTGTGGAACGACCTTTCAGGGATTGGGTCGTTGTCATTGTCCCGAGTCCACCTGTCATTGAGTTCTTTCAGCGTGATGCCTGCATCCCGCCTGTCAGCGATGGTGTTGGCAATCCAGATGCATTTGATGAGTTTGTCCATAAACGGTTTGCTTTTCGAGGGCAAAGGTAAA
>DAIOUZ010000045.1:15053-18774 GCA_036759285.1 Candidatus Limiplasma sp.
CATATTTGCTCGCAAAGACAATGGTTTTATGCAATCGCCCAAAGATTATTCTTCCATCAGCAGCTCCCACGTCTGTTTGAGTGGAAACAGCGCTTCAAACTTTTTCCTCGTCCCCTTGGGAATGAGGATTCTTTTCAAGGCTCGGCAACCCTGAAATGCTGTTGGGTCAATCTTTGAGATGTTTTTGGAAAGCCTTACCGTGTCCAAATTGTTGCACCAGGCAAAGGCACATCTGCCAATCTTCATTTTCGTGCCAGGATAGGCAGTGAAGTAAACTGCTTCCAAATGTTGGCACTCCATGAAGGCATTTTCGCCTATCTCCGTGACTTCCACACCGCCATCAGTTGCACCGTCATCTACCACTACGGGTATTGTGTATTCCTTGTTGGCTCTGCCGCACGGGTATTGGAACAAAGTGTAGCCGTGGCTTTTGCTAAAGCGGTCGTAGTTCCTTTCAAACAGCACGCCGTTTTGGGTCAGATAGTTGAGGCAATACGGCGGCCCCGACCTGAAGGCTATCGAGTCCAGCTGCTTGCACCGCGCAAAGGCGTTTATGCCAATCCGCTTGATGCCGCCTGAAAGGACAATATACTTTACATTGTTCGCGTTCTCAAAGGCACTCTCGCCAATGTATTCAACGCTGTTGGGCAGCACGATTGACTTGATGCCGTCAAAGCTTTCATACCTGAACGCAAAGTCCCCAATGTCCGTGATGCCTGATGGTATTTGCAGGATGAGTTTCTGTTTTTCTTCTTTCATGTTGCTACTGTTTTTGTGAACTAATACCCGATTCTCGGCCTGTTTTCAACGATGTTTTCTTCTTCGCAAAAGCCGATGAGCATTTCAAGGCTTGGCATTTGGCCTGTCAGGATATGCTCAACGGTGGCTTTTCTTGTGATGTTTTCCATTTGGCCGCCGCTGAAGTCGTAGCGTTCGGCAAGGATGACCACATCGCTATCAGGAAGGTCTGGCATCATGCTTTGCCAGATGAGGAGGCGCGTGGCAAGGTCGGGCTTGTGGAAATTGATTTTGTAAAGGAAACGACGCTCAAAAGCTGAATCCATGTTTTGCGTCAGGTTGGTGGTGGCCATCATGATGCCGTCCAAGGTTTCCATCTCTTGCAGGATGATATTTTGCAACGTGTTTTCCATCTGGTCAACAGCATGGACGGCATTGGTGGAACGTTTCGCAATGATACCGTCTGCCTCGTTGAAAAGCAGGATAGACTCCTTGTCGCAATACACCACGAAATTGCGGTAACGGTCAAAGACGGCCTTCACCTTTTTCTCGCTTTCGCCCACCCACATGCTGCGCAATTCCGACAGATTGACTTGCATGATGTTTCGTCCCGTGGCACGGGCGATTTGCAGCACGGTTTCAGTCTTTCCCGTGCCTGGTGCGCCATACAAGAGGCAAGCAAAGCCGCTGCGCATCCCTTGTTGCTTCATCCTAAGCCTGATGTCGCTGAAGGATGTCGGTTGCAGTAGGCTTTTCAGCCGTTCTATTTGGGCTTGGTCGTTCGTATTATAATACAACCGTTTCTCGGCAATGCTTGTGGCCAAGGTGAGTTCGTCAAGGTCAACTGGTGTCTGTTTGAGGCTTTTTTGGGGCAGTAAAGTTTCTTTGGCGTGGTCGGTCAGTCGGAAAGTGTCGCCTGAAAAAAGCTCTCGGCCAGCGGGTTCCACCAATTTGTCAACGATAAGCCGGTGTTGCCCGTTGCGCAGTCGGTTGAATTCCGTTTTGGCTTGTCTGTCATTGTCGAAAAGGTCATCAATATCTCGATACTCCAAACGGTCTTCTTGGTCAATGAGTGTACTTAGACAGAACTTCAGAAGCAATATCAGTTCTTTGTCGTCGAGGTTCATCCTATCAACTTTTTTGGCAAAATCTAACTGTGGGTTTGCCATGATGAGTTCGCGGATGTCATAGACGAAACCCTCATAATTGCCGCCTTTCTCTTCCATTTCCTTGAAAAGCGTGTCCAAATGCAGAATGAATGCGTCGAAGTCAAGGTTGCCTAATTCTTGCCGCTCAATCTCTTTGTCGTACAGCAGGCAGTTGAGGATTTCTTCTGGCACATAGTAGCTTTCGTCGTTAAACAGTCCTTTTTTCCCGGTGACACGGATGAGTCGTGCCCGTTGCAAAGCTTTCAAGTCAGGAGAGAGCCGGAGCATGTCGAGGTTTTCGCAGCCAAGATGCCGTTTGATGTCGGAGAGCGAACAATCGTCGTTGTAGGATGAGCTGGCGATGATGGCGAACAAGGTGGCCTGCGCTTTGCTGACCCCCAGTTTCTTTGCCAGCCTTTCAAGCGGTTGGGCGTTTTCGGTAATGAATTTACTGCTCATTTTGCAGTCTTCTGAGGCATTGACAATCTTTTCGATGTCAAGCAATGAGGTTGATTTTGCTTTCATTTTGCGATGATTTTATTGATTTCATCGGCAAAACAAAAACAAAACTCTGCCATTTTTAGGCAGAGTTGTGCAGTTTGTTTTAAAAACACGGAAAACCAAGGGGGTATTCTTTGTTTAGACTTCCCTTTATTTCTTTTCCGTTCCATCAATGAAATAAACACCACAATAAATGGTGTAATCTATATTATCATTAATATTGATATTGTATGTTTTGCTTTTTTGTATTTTAATGGTTGGAACTGCGGTGCAAATACTACTGATTTTAGCGGCGTTTATCTTTTTTGCCAAATCTGTATTTTTGTTGGATGATCCATCTAAATTATTGATTTTCTCACCATTAAAAAACTTGTCATAATAATTATCTTTGTCCTCTTTCCTTTTACACTCACCATTGAAGTAATGGTCTGCTAACAAAACGATTGCTTTGTTTGTAGGAGCATCCAATGGAAGAGGAATGTAGGGATGATCTTCCTTAATCCTCTCAAGGTCATCCAAAAGAAACTCAAAATGTGTGAGGTCGTATAGCCGTTTCGCTTCAATATAGATTACCCAATTTTTGTCAATAATTATGGAGTCGACATGCTCTCGGTCGGCATTATTAATGGGTATTTCTTGCCAGACAATTGCCTTATCATTTCGCTTTAAATATGTATGGCAAAAGTTAAAAGTAAGGTTTCTTTCCGTAAAGCCATTGATGACAAGCGAGGATTCGGCTGTTTTTGTTGGAAGGTAGCATTTCTCATTAAAAGTCTTTTCGTATTCCTTACCAACAAGTTCGTATGTTTCAGAAAGTGTGCTTAAAAGCTTTTCTTTCACTTTTTCATCTATCGGAGTGGTGATAGAAACAGTTATGTCTTTCTTCTCTTGGTCTTTGCCTTTTTTCTCAATGTTGACGATGAAACCATCTTCGGCATCGGATTTGAAAAGAATTCTGTCGCCTTCTTTTAAATTCCAGTGGTCAATAAACATCTTGGTTTGACATAGACGTAGGATTTTGCCAGATTTTTTTACATCAAAAAAGAACTCGTAATCATCTTGATCAACGATTTTGATTTTGTGTCCAACACAATGATTAAATAGACGACGAGCTCTTCTATCAAGAGTGATATGGTTTTGTGTTACATCAGTAGGGCTGAGTTTGCCTTTCTCCATACGACAATAGATTTGTTTATTATAGTTTATCGAATACTCTGTTGATTAGCTTGTTACTTCTTTTCAAATAAAGTGTTACAAAGGTCATCAAAATCAATTATTTCACTTCTTTCTCCAAATGTAAAATCAGACTTCTTATCGTCCATCCATACATATTG
>DAIOUZ010000046.1:0-2831 GCA_036759285.1 Candidatus Limiplasma sp.
TCATCAACCTCAAAGATCCATTGGGTGCCGAAGACCTCCACGGGGCTGTTCGGGTAGTCCACGAAATAGAGGTTGAAGTGGTCGAAGTCGTTCATCTCGGGCATGTCCCACATGATGGGCGTGTAGAGGCCTTGGGCGTTCACCTCCTCGTCGATGCGGAGGTTGGTGGGTGGCTCGGGCACGGTGTTCTCCACATGATAGTTCATCACGCCATAGTAGGTCGGGGCGAAGGTCTCGTTGTTTTCGGAAGGCCACTTGCCGAACATGGTGGAGGTGGCAGCATCGCGAACGAAGAGGTAGAGGCCGCTGTTGCCATTGTCGGTGTTGAGTTTCCAGTCCTCGTCATTGCCAAGCGGCAGGGCAAACTCGATGGTCTCATAACCTTGGCTCATGTCGCAGGCGATGATTTCTTCGGGCAGGTTGATTGTGGTGCCCACTCCGCCAGTCTCATAGATGGGACGGTAGCGCACCGTGTTGGGGTTGCCATAATACATCCAGTAGTTGCCCTCGCTGTTGTCGTCCTGCGGCGGGTAGGTGCCGTCGTTGTTGTCATCAATGTAGAAGGCCACGCCGTCGTTGTTGGTCCATTCGGTGTCCATTCGGTTCTCGGAGCATACATAGAAGTAGTTGTTGTCCATCTTGAGGCGCAAAGTGACGCTGCCCATCTCAACAGGCAGGAGGTAGTTGCTCACGTCAACGCGGAAGGCATCGCTCCATTCGCCCTCGCTCATGATGCCATCAATGGTGGGAGCGGTACCGTCAAAGACATCAATAGTATGGGTGATGTAAGCCGTGGTGGCAAAGCCGAGGCAGACGTTGGAATAAGGTGTTTGCAGCTCTTCGTCGAGTTGTGCCGTGACGGTGTAATAATATTGTTGTGTAGGTATGGCGGTATGGTCTTCAAAGTAACCTTCGCCTGTAACGATGCTGGCCATGGGTGCTCCGAAGGGTGCATTAAGGGTGTTCTTGCGGTAGATATTGTAGCCTGTGGCTCCCTCTTGCTCAGTCCAAGTGAGTTCCACATAGTCGTAGGCACCTTGCGAGGCATAAAGGTCGCTGATGGGTGTGCCTGCGGCCTCCATATCGATGTTGAGGGTCGTGGTCTCGCCGCCGCTGATGGAGATGTTCTCAGTGACAGGAAGGTAGCCAGGAATGCTGGCGGTGACACTGTAACTGCCTTCGGGGATGGCACGGATGGTGAAGCTGCCGTCTTCAGCGGTGGTTTCGTAGTAGTCTTCAAGCTCGTTGATGGTAATGGTGACACCACTGTTGTTATCATTGCCTTCCAAATTGACGGTGCCGCTCAGTGTACCCATGTTGTCGGCAATACTTTGGATGGCATAGATGCGACAGCCGTTACCCATCTCACGGCAGTGGACTGCTTTGCCGCCAAAGATGCCAGTGCTGCCGTCGGAAGAGATGTCGATGTGCTCCATCGAGCCGGGTGTGGTGAGTTCGGCGATCGGGGTGCCGCTCTGTTTGCGGAAGAGTAGGAAGTCAGGACCGGAGTGGTCCAAAGGTCCCCAGGAGACGAACCCGATGATGCTGCCATCGTCGCTCATGGCGGCTTGTGTCACTTCGTCACCGCAGCCTGAGTAACTCCAGATGGGTGTGTTGGAGTAGTTGTTGAAGAGGTAGCAGCAGCCTTCGTAGCCTGAACTGACAAAGTCCAAAGTGCCGATGGCGATGATGCTGCCGTCGTCGGAGATGGCATTGGCACAGCCCCAGGTGGAGCTGGCACCAGGACCGGCAATACTGGCTGTCCAGACGCTTTCATAACGTTCACCATTCCAATGGTAGAGGTAAGCCATGCCGCTGAAGTCAGCATAGGCGAGGTAGTCGCCGTTGGCACTCAAAGCTGGGTCTTGGCTGGGTGAGTTGTCGTAATAGTATAGGTCGTTTTGCAGGATGTCGCCTGTCCACGGGTCAATGACCCAAATCTGCTTGTAACCCTGTGCAAAAGCGGCTACCAAGCGAGTGTCATCCTTTGAAAGGCTGATGCCTACCACATTAACAGTGAGGTCGCCGATGAGCCAGATAGGCTCGCTTTTTGTGACGGTCGTGTTGTAGCAGGCAATGGCGTAATAGTTGGCTTCGTAGTTTCCGTAAGAGACATAGATTCTTGAGCCTTCAGCGTTAAGTTTAAAGTGCGAGACAGAATAATCGAGGGTCTCGTGGAAGATCTCCTCGCCTTCAATGTCGACGACATAAAGGTCGCGGGTGTCGGAGTAGGCGATGGCATTGCCTGAGGCGGAAACGGCGGCGCGCCCACCATCGTTGATGGGTTTCTCCCATTTTATGTTGCCGTTGGCATCGTAGAGGGTGACGCGCTTGTTGTTGAGGCCGTAATACACCAGATAGTCGTCTGTTGCATCAATGTAATAAACATCCTCTGGTACGGCTGCATTGTCGTATTTCTCCCAAAGAATGGCTGGGTCTTCAGTTATTGCCCTGTCAACCAATGTGTTACTGATTCCATACTCGCGAGCAACTCCAGAATGTGGGTCGGTCGTGGTCTTGACGGCGCGATGCTGGGCAAAGACATTGCCCGAAGCTATCACTGCCATGATGAGGGTTAATAGTAAGGCTTTTTTCATGTCATTTTGTTTTAATATGTTAATAATCAGAAATTTGATTCTTTGTTTTTGACAAGCATAATCTCATTGCAATAATACTTATTTTTTCTCGTTTTTACAACATAACGCAAAAAAGTGTACTTTTGCAGTGAAAAATAACTGAAGATGAAAAAGTATCTGATAATCATCGTATTAACACTTAGTACATGTCTTTATACAGACGCCCAGAGGTTTGAGGATTACTTCGAGGATCGT
>DAIOUZ010000046.1:2841-7974 GCA_036759285.1 Candidatus Limiplasma sp.
GAAAAATAGCGGAAGATGAAAAAGTTTTTGATTATTGTGCTCGTCTTGTCGGTACTTGTCTTGCCTTCCTGCAAGAAGACGAGGTATTGCAAGTGTACCACCATACAAAATGAGGAAGTCGTCGATTTAGGCGAGGACTATTACTCCATTGAAGACGGATCTTCCTGCGCTGACAAGTCAAAGGAAATCGTCGGCTGGGGCCAAGTGATTTGCACTGAGGTCTCTGAATACGAGGTGACCGGTGTTGAGCATCATTGGTGGGATGATATTTTCAATCATAACAACAATAACAATAATAACAACAATAACAACAACCACAAACCGTAATCATTGGTTTTGCCTGGGTCGTTTGGTAAATCAGTTCTGAAAGTCCTGTTAGGATTGGTCTTCATTGTGTCGGCAGTGTTGAAGCTGTTCGACATGGATCAGTTTGAGATTTACATCTACAGTTACCATTTTTTCAGTATCAATGCCTCATTCATGGTGGCACGCCTTGCCATTATCCTTGAATTGGTCTTGGGTATCGGATTGATTTCTAATTGTCTGCATAAACTGATGTGGTGGGGAAGTGTGGCCATGCTCATTGGCTATACCTTATTATTAATATATGCGCTGACACTTGGTCGTACCGATAGTTGCCATTGCTTCGGCGACTTCCTGCAGCTCGACCCCAAACAGAGCTTGATTAAGAATCTAGTGTTGTTGTTCCTTTTCTTGTTGATTTACAAGATGGAAAGTTGGAAGACGCCCTTTAGATGGTTGATTCTGTGTTTGGCAGTGATGGCTTCAACCATTGGCGTTTTCGTGGTTTCGCCTCCCGATCATCTGACCTCAAACTCTGACCCTGAGCAAAACCTGCAAATGGAACTTTTCAACGAAATATTGGATGATGCTCCCTTGGATACATTGAATCTGCGTGACGGGAAACAGGTAATCTGTTTTTTCTCAACGGGTTGTGAAGTATGTCAGATGGCAGCACACAAACTTTCGTTGATGCAACAATTTTATGGTTTCCCGAGAGAAAACATCACTTGTCTTTTTACGGGCAACGAAGAAGGCATTTCCGGTTTTTACGAACAGTTAGAATCGGCGCATTATCGTGATGTGCTGTATCCCGATGTGGTACGGATGCTGAAAGTTGTCCAAGGGAATCTGCCTACCATCGTTTTTTTGGAAAACGGCGCAGTGGTTCAAGAATATGGTTTCCGCAATATGAACGAGGCGGAAATCAGGGCATTTATGCGCGGCCAGTAGGGCTGTCACATTGTGGCAGCCGCATCGTGATTTCACAAGCGGCTGTCATAATATGGCAGCCCTACAACCTAACCTATTATGGTCTTCTGAATCGATCCCCAGTCTGTTCAATCACGGCCTTTTTCCATGAATCGGGATAGCCGGGCTGCTTTGGTTTGGCGGGATAGCCGTAACCGTTGCGCTTAAACTCACCATTTTCCTCCTGTTTGATGTTGCTGTCCAAATACTTCACTAATAGGTAGTTGTCCAATTCCTTCCATGTGGCCACGGTGTTGTGTCCGGCTTGGTTAGAGAAGTCGGTGAGGTAGGCTATAGCCTTTTCCGGATCTTGGGCATAGAGGCTCAAGGCTTGGTTGTCGGCATAGTTGACTTGCTCCTGATAACCGCTTTCCAGTTCGTTCTGCACGGCTTGGATGTCGCTGATAACCCTATTATAAAATAGATATTTGAAATGCGCCAAACGGTTGAAAACCCAGAAGGCGGCGTTGTCGCTGTAGGTCAGCATGTCGCCGTTGCCCACGCGATATTCAATGGGCACTTCGGTAATAGAGCAGTAGAAAGGCGTGTAAACGGTGGAATTGGTGTCATCGACGCCAAACCAAATGATGCCTCCGATAGGATTGGGTAGCCAACTGCGGCTCTGTGCGATGAATGAGAAGCCCGTCTGCACCACCTCGATGCTGCGTTCGTTGAGATAGGGCTTGCCGTCATATTCCCAATACAAAGGGTTGTAGCGGAAGGGTGAGCCGAAAGGCCCTGCGCCCACGTCTTTGGTTTTGTCCAACTCGGTGCCTTGAAAGTGGTCGCGTTGGAAGGCCATCATGTCGCTGAGACTGATTTTGCGGTTAGGCTTGATATACAACGGCATTCGATGGGTGAGGTCTTTGCCCGTGACATAGTTCCAGTATTCGTCCATGCCATCGCAGACTTTGTTGAACATCGTCCAAACGCGGAGGTCGCAGACGCGTGCGGCAGAGAAATCAACGGGAGCGTAGGCAGCACTGAAGTCGAAATCCTTGTCTTTACCATCGAAATACCCTTTGCGACGGGCGAAGTCGATGATGTCGTGCTTGTAGATGACCTCAACTTGTTCATTATAAAGCTTTTTCCAGTCCTTGTCGGTGATGGAGGTCTTGCCATTTCGCAAAGGGAATGTGGTGATACGGGCCGCGTTGGCATGACCGCTCACATAGCCGTCAGGGATACGGATAGCCACCCAAACGGCGCCACGGTCGGCGTTGATGGTCTCACCCGTCTTGGTCGTCATCGGGGTGTAGCCTTTAGGCATGATTTCCATGTACCAGACCTCGTTGGCATCGCTGATGCTGAAAGATTCACCATCGGAGCCATAGCCGTATTCCTCTACCAGGTCAGCCATGATTTTGATGGCTTCGCGGGCGGAGGTGCTACGTTCCAAAGCGATGAACATGAGACTGCCATAGTCGACGATACCCGTTGGGTCCATGAGTTCCTCTCGGCCGCCGAAAGTGGTCTCGCCGAGTGCGACTTGGTTTTCGTTGATGTAGCCCACCACTTGATATGTATGCGGTGGTTGGGGCACACTGCCACGAGGGGCATTGGTGCCGCGGTCGTAACAGACCCTCATACTGCCAGCAGGCCAATCGGCAGCAGGAGTGAAGTAAAGTTCACCATATCGGATGTGGGAGTCGGCACAATAACTGATGAAGTTGGACCCATCAATACTGGCACCTTTGGTAATCAGGAAATTGGTGCATGCATTTGAATTGTAGACCATAGCCAGTAACGCCAAGGTCAGCAGAGATTTGAATACTTTCATAATAAAAACTGTTAAAGTGCAAAAATAGGGGTTTTCTTGAATAATCAGGAGAAGAATCAGTTTTTTCTTGCTTTGTATCTTTTATTCCTCTACTTTTGTGGCAAATACCAACACTATGATTAAGATTAACAACCTTGAGAAAACCGACAGTGTGTTTAACCAATACATGGCTGAACTTCGCGACGCTGTCATCCAGCAGGACCGTATGCGTTTCCGCCGCAACCTCGAACGCATTGGCGAAATCATGGCCTACGAAATCAGCAAGTCTTTTGAAGATGTGACCACACCCTTGGGCATCAAACAGATACGGACGATGCATGAGCAACCTGTCATTGCCACCATCTTGCGTGCGGGCCTGCCTTTCCATAATGGAATGCTCAGCATGTTTGACCAGGCTGATAGCGCATTCATCGCCGCCTATCGCAAATATGACAAGAACGAGGAAGATTCCGAGATACGTGTGGAGTATTTCTCTTCGCCCGACATTGAAGACCGCATCCTGATTGTTTGTGATCCTTTGTTGGCAACGGGAGAATCCATCGTGAAGACCTTGAATGGACTTATGGAGGACATGATGCCGAAAGAGATTCATATTGCAGTGGCAGTGGCCAGTCAGGACGGCTTGGACTATGTGCAACGCACCATGTCACGCTTGCCTGTCACCATTTGGGTGGGCAGCATTGACGAGGAGTTAACGGCACGTGCATACGTCGTGCCAGGAATCGGCGATGTGGGTGATTTGGCATACGGTGAAAAACGATAATTTGTAATGCGGGTCCCTGTGCCTGTCGAAGGGCCCGAATAATTGAAACAATATGGCTGAAGAGAAAAAAAAACGTGATGGCTTTGGCTCGAAGATAGGCATTATTGCTGCCGCAGCGGGTTCGGCTATTGGTTTAGGGAATATCTATCGCTTCCCCTGCGAGGTGGGCGAGAATGGTGGTGCAGCGTTCTTGCTGATGTATTTGATTGTCGTCATCTTATTGGGCATTCCCGTGATGCTGTCGGAATTGGTCATCGGTCGCCGCTCACAAAGCAACTCTGTGGGTGCGTTCAAGAAACTGGCACCTAAAACGGCCTGGCCTATGGTTGGCTATATGGGTGTGCTTTGCGGTTTCTTGATATTCGCCTTTTATTCCACGGTCTCGGGTTGGACGTTGGAATACATCGTCAAGTCGGTGACCAACTCGTTCCAAGGCAAGGACTTGGCCACCATCGAACAGGAGTTCACCGCCTTCCACGACATGGGCTGGCGCAACGTGATGTGGCAGGGCATCTTCATTTTCCTGACGGGTTTCGTGGTCTTCAAAGGGGTACAGAACGGTATCGAGAAATACGCCAAAATTCTCATGCCTTTGTTGTTGCTCATCCTTGTGGTGTTAGGTATCCGTTCCATGACCTTGCCAGGCGCAAAAGAAGGTCTGACTTTCCTTTTCAAGCCTGATTTCTCGAAGATTACGGGTGATGTGCTCATTGATGCTTTGGGGCAAGGCTTCTTCTCGTTGAGCCTAGGCATGGGCGTGCTGATTACATACGGATCTTATGTGAAAAAAGAGGACAATTTGACCAGCACGGCCTTCTCTGTGGTGTTGGCGGATACCGCTATCGCCATCCTTGCGGGACTGGTTATTTTCCCTGCGGCTTTCTCGTTTGGAGTCAAGCCTGAGGCTGGTATGGGACTGGTGTTCAATACCTTGCCTATGCTCTTCAACCAGATGACAGGTGGCTATTGGTTCTGCCTCATTTTCTTTGTGTTGTTGGCCATTGCTGCCCTTACTTCGACCATCTCACTGTTGGAGGTGCTGGTGGCCTATCTCTCTGAGGAACAACATCTGAAGCGTCAGTGGGCTACGGTGATAGCCTGTGCTGGAACGATGGTGCTTGGGGCGTTTGCTTCCTTGAGCCTAATGAGCAATACACCTTTCACCATCGGTGGTCAGCCCGTATTTGACCTCATGGATTTCATCTCGTCCAATATCCTGCTGCCCATCGGTGGCGTGCTGATTGTCATCTTCATGGGCTGGTATCTTGGCAAGCAAAAGTTCTTCGAAGAGGTGACTAACGATGGCGCCATTAAAGCC
>DAIOUZ010000046.1:7984-13779 GCA_036759285.1 Candidatus Limiplasma sp.
TCATTATTAGATATCTGGCTCCTGTAGCTATTATGATTGTCTTCATAAGTGGATTGATTAAATAAGTCGGCATTTCGACAGGCTCAACGACCTTCACTTGCCGAGGGTCCGAGAGTCTGTCGAAGGGCCCGAAACACAATAGTATGGAATCTTTGCGCAAATGGTTGTCATTCAGTAAGGGCGAGCGTATTGCCATCGTCACGATTTTGGCTGCCATTTTCGTTTTGATATTGGCTTGTCTGTTTCGTCCGTCGCCCAAATCGCTGAGTGATGACGCGTTGCATAATCTGGATTCGTTGCTGGCATTACGCCAAGCGGCCGTTGAGCTTCAACAGCGGCAGCAAGCTGAAAAGCCTGAAGAGGTGGCCGAACTGCATCCTTTTCCTTTCAACCCTAATACCCTCACGGAAGATGAGTGGAGGCAAATCGGACTTACCGATCGCCAAGTTCGCAACATTATGAATTACAAGGCCAAAGGCGGCAAGTTTTATTCGAAAAACGACCTCGGCAAACTCTACACCATCAGCGAGGAAGATTTTGCCCAATTGGAGCCATTCATCGTGCTGCCAGAGGTGTCGCGAGGCAAAAACACGAAATCCTCTGAGCAAAGCAGCGTTTCGACAGGCTCAACGACCGCCAAACCTGAAAAGAACCCCATCCCCATCGTTGACATAAACACGGTAGACTCAACCACTTTGGTTGAATTGCCTCAGATTGGAGGTTTTATGGCTTCGCGCATCATCGAGTTTCGGGACAAGTTGGGCGGATTCATAAATCTGGAGCAACTTAGCGATGTGAAAGGCATGGACTCGACCCGTTTCGCCACGATTCTGCCTTATCTAATATTAAATGAGGTCGAAGTGCGGAAAGTGGACGTGAACCGCGCCGACTTCAAGACTTTGGTGCGTCATCCTTATCTCAATTACGAGCAGGTGAAGCGCATCTTCAACCAACGCGAGAAACGCGGGATGATCAAGAATTGGGCACAGCTGGAGACTTTGCTCCGAGAAGAAGGGGAGGTGAATCCTTTGCTGGAACAGTACGTGAAGTATTGAGATTTTTATTATTTTTGCACACATGAAACGATCGTTTTACCTACTGTTTTTGATGTTTGGGATGGCATTGATGATAGGATGCAATCCTGTAGAGACGTGCCATGGCACGTCTCTACAAAACGCCCCATCCGCCGAAGAGGCTGCCATCGACAGTCTCCGTGCCGATTCCCTCTTTACCATTGCCAATACCATCTACCAAAATGCCATGCGCTATTGGGATATGGATAGTACTGTGGCCTGCTGCAAAGAATTCTACCAAGTGTTGGAGCTTTTGGAAGAACGCTTTTCTGTCGACAATCTTCCTGAAGCTGAACAGCTTACCAAGCCTGATAGGAGTATGATTAATCTCCTTCAGAGAATTTATAGGGGAATGGGGACCCAATATTCGGTTTCCCTGCTGCCGGAACCATCCTCCTATTTCTACCGTCAAGCCTTGGCCATCAATAAGAAATACTCGAACTCGCGTGAATCATTTGGGACCACATTGTTTTTTATCGCCTATGGATTTGACATCTGCGATCAGTATGACAGTGCTTGTTATTACTATGACAGTGCGATGAGATGCTTCGACAACGACTCGACCAATCTCAAATTCAGAATGTCCATCTCAAGGCGAGGACTCATCGGCTACAAAACCCAACATGATGCAGAACCCGTCATCCGCGACCTGAAAGCGCTGCTTCCACATTGTAGTGGAGTTGACATCCATGATGTTGAATTGACCCTTGGCTACATTTACAAGGAAGAAAAACAATATGATTCGGCATTGGTGTATCTGAATCGGGCTGAGGAGGGATTTGGATGTGGGGAACATCCGAATAATACCGCAAACTCCCAAACACTGGAGTATTTGCATGAGGTGTATGAAGCTTTGGGTGATACCGAGAAGATGAACGAATGTGCCAATCTTTTGGCTCAATATCCACGTGCGAAAGAAGCTCTCGTTCCTATGGTGTCGGAACTTACTGAACTGTTCAACAAATACATACAGAAAAAGCAAGAGGCTGATGCATTGTTGAAAAAGCAACAAACACAGCGACAAAACATTTTGATAGTGGCCATCATCTTGCTGGTGCTTTTGGCTTTGGGACTGGTGTTTTTGGTCACCCACAAACGTCACAAACAAACCGAAGCCGACCTCCGCGAAGAACATCAACAACAACGTGAGGCTTTCGACCAACAGCGCGAAACGTTCAACCAACAGTTGAGCGAAGCGCAAACCGCCTTGAAGCAAAAGACCTTCGAAGACCTGAAGAAGCAGGCTCAATTGCTGTACGACAAAGGTGGCCATCCGCGCCAAAGCATCCTCGATGCCTTCAACAAGGTTTATCCCGATGTTTATGAAAAACTGAAAGCCACCTATTCCGACTTGACCGAGCGGGAACGCGATCTGCTCGTTCTCAACTTCCTCCAGTTCCGCATCAAGGAAGAAGCCGAGATTTTGGAACTAAGCCAAAACACGGTGATGAAATACCGCTCCGACCTCAACAAAAAGGTGGGTAAAAGCCCCGTTTTCGACCTGTTGGGGTAAACAAAAATCTATACTTTAGTTTTTGTAGCATATTGTTTTTCAAATAATTGTATTTTTCAAGTCGAGAAAAAATCTTTACTTGGGCTTGGGACTTGTTTTTTGGCGATTTTTTGTTATAGTTTTGCCTTCGACAATTCTAAAAAAGTTACGCGATGAAAAACGGTTTATTCATTTTGACTTTTTGCCTATTGATAGGCACGATGGCTTTTGCCCAAGAAGACTTCCATTATGTTTGTGAAACGGGACAAGAAATGGCTTTTCGTATCGTCAGCTCAGTCCCGCCAGAGCTTATGCTGATGAAATGCTATGACCATTTTGGCGGTGTTACTATACCTGATACGGTAGAGTATAACGAAACAAAATATGCCGTTGTTGCTATCTATACGTCTGCATTCAGTCCTGGATGGGGCTTCACTGGCCCGTTGGTAATTCCTAACACGGTGCGTGAGATAGGCTATGGAGCCTTTTGGGATTGTTGGTTCACAGGGCCTCTTGTGATTCCCAATTCTGTTGAATCTATCGATACCTGGGCCTTTCGAGGTTGTGAAAAGTTCTCAAGTCTGAAATTGTCCCAATCGCTTACCACCATTAGAGAGCACACGTTTGCGGATTGTTACGGATTCAGAGGCGATTTGGTAATTCCGGAATCGGTCGAAGATGTTGAGCCATTCGCCTTCGAAAACTGTGGATTCGACGGCACCCTGTACATTTCCCCAAGAATATAACATGATGAACTGGACATTTCCCCAAGAATGGCTATATGCTACGACGACGCTTTCGTGGATTGTTACAATTTCTCGGCGGTCGATATTCCAGAGGGTGTAATTTACATTGATTATTTCGCCTTCTCCAATCTGGTCAAGCCTACAGAACTGGAACTGCCCTCAACGGTTACAAATATTTTGGATGAGGCGTTTGGCAACATGAATCGACTTGAGCAGATGATAGTGAACGCAAGCGTCCCACCTCATATCCATTCGACATCTTTCATGCAGACAAGTCGAGACATTCCTGTCTATATCCCCGTTGGCACCAAAGAGGCATACGAAAATGAGTCGAACTGGTCAGAGTTCACGAACTTCATTGAACTGGAAGGTGTTGGCATTGTTGAGCGAGATGATGCAGCAACGGCTACGGTATATCCTAACCCAGGTATCAATACGCTCAACATTCAAATCAATTCGCCAAACGCTCAAGTGGAAGTGTACGACATGGCAGGGCAACTGATACATAGCCAAACGGTTGCCGAAGGTACTGTAGCAATCGATGCAACGCTTTGGCCGTCAGGTGTATATGTATGGTGCTTGGTGTCGGAAAAGAAAGAGAAAACAACGGGTAAATGGATAAAGAAATGATCTAAAAACAACAATACGATGAACAAATCAACCAACACAATGGCAAAAGTCCTTTTTCTCCTGCTGCTGGCAGTGGCAGGCACGGCGAAGGCGCAATCCGATCTGCTTTGGTCGGAGGATTACCAAGTTGGAAGCGGCAATTACAATTCCATAAACCCTGTCGTCCGTGGCATTGAAGACGTGAAAGACTATGTCGAGGTGACGGGCGTGAAGTCCAACAATGGTGAGACCCAGTTGGAGATAGTTACCTATGACATTTATGGAAACATTGTTTCAACAAAATCGATGGGCACCCATTCGACCTACGAAAAGGATCTCGTTGACTATCAGATGGACGGCTCCGATAATGTCTATATCCTTTGCAATGAGCGACTTGAGTTTTACAAATCGAGAGTTATCCTCCAGAAATTCACCTTGGACGGCGACTTGGTTTGGGAAGACACTATCCAAAATGAGGCCGACACGTCTTTCATGGCTCAACATCTGGCTTTGGCCTCCGACGGTCGTTTGGCTTTGGCGATTTACAAGGAATATGATTATCCCGAGCCTGGCGATGATTACATTGTCACTGTCACCATCCCGCAGTTGTATTGCTACGATGCTGACGGCAGTTTGTTGTGGCAGAGAGACTTTGATGCTAACGGGGCCAACCCCTTCCTTCATGATGTTTTCGCCATGGACGAAACACTGCTTTTGTTTGGGGCAAACAGGCATTTGACCAAACTGGATTTCGACAACAACCTGATTTTTGAGGGCACCGCTTGCGATACAAGGGGATTCTCGAACATCCAGTCGACCGCTGACCATCATCTTTTGGTCACGGCAACAATGGCTTATAAAGTTTCCAAAATCGATTCGGAAGGGAACTTGGTGTGGGCACATGATTATGGCACCAATTTGCCCAGTAATGTTTCGGGCGACGAAATCAGGGCGATGGTGCAAGATGAGGAAGGCAACATTTATGTGACGGGCAGACACTTCGGTATGAATTACGGAACGCCCAACCACACCAACAACGATATTCTAACGCTGAAATACAGTCCTAACGGCCAGCTGCTTTGGGAAAACCGCTATGAATATGGTGGCAACAATGCCGACATTGGCAATGCCATTTTCGTCAGAAACGGGAATGTGTATGTGGGTGGTGAGAGCCAAAGAATGGGCGTGGGGCACGGTTATGACTACATCGTGCTCAAATTGGATGCCGCAACAGGCGAGATGACGGGCTGTTATCGCCACGATAGGGACGACTGTGACGATGCCATTTCCTCGGTCTACGTATTCGACGACGGCAGAGTGGCCGTTACCGGACGGAGTGAAGCCCAGAATGAATATGTATGGACGACGCAGCTCTTTGAAGATATAACGTTATATTATCCTTTGATTCCCAAATCAGGTGAGAAGCAATGGGATATGCGGTTTGATTTCTATTATGGAGATTCGCGATACGAAATTGCAAGACTTGGTGATGAAATTGAATTTGAGGGACAAACTTATAGGGAGTTGACCGTATTATATGATGACCTGAATTACACAGTGCTATATGGCCTTTTACGCGAGGAAAATAAAAGGGTGTATCTCAGGCGTTGGTCATCAGGGCTTCAGCATTTTATGGAAGAGGAAGTTTATTATGACTTCAATCTCCAAGTCGGCGACTTGTTTGAAGTGGGTTATGGCGACGAGCCTGAATACATCCAATTGATGGCCATAGAAGAGGTCGTTTTGGAAGATGGCACGGTGCGCAACAAGTTTGTTTTCGATATAGGCTGGGAAGATGATTTTCCAGAGGTTTGGATTGAGGGTGTTGGCAGCTTGTCGGGTATCAGCTGGCGATTCATTCCGGGCTGGACCGCG
>DAIOUZ010000046.1:13789-18755 GCA_036759285.1 Candidatus Limiplasma sp.
ATGACGTGGAGGAAAATACCGTTGAGAGTGTCGGTTTGTATCCCAATCCCGCCAGCGACATTGTTCGTATTGAAGGCATAACTGCTTTTGAAGTACAAGTTTACAATGCCCTTGGGCAGATGGTGAAGACCGTGAAGGGCAGCAATGAAATCAATGTGGCTGGTTTGCCGGAAGGCGTTTACCTACTGCGCATTTTGGATGCCGATGGAAAAGTTTACACGAATAAGATAACGATACGATGAAAGCAACAAGACTATACACCCTGTTTGCGCTTCTGCTGATGGCAGGAGAGGTGACAATGCAAGCACAAACACAATCCTACTTCACCTATGAAGACCCCAATTTCAGATTCTCTGAGGGAGGGCCATGCCTTGAGGTGGGCAACAATGATAGCGAAAACCACTTCTTCCTTGTCTCGGCATTCGACTTTTCGTATGATTGGTTCGCTTATGAACAAGAACACAACACTTCAGCAAGAATTCTCAAATTGTCGCCCGAAATGGAGTTGCTTGACGAGATAATCATTGGAGAGGAAGGTCGTCGTTCCACTGTCACGGGCATTCATCTTGACCCAGAGAACGAAAATCTCTTTCTTGCTGTAGGGAAAATCCATGACAACGACTTGCATTATGATAAACCTTTTCTTGTTAGGTTCGATGCTGATTTGAATATCGTTTGGCAAAAGGAAGTGGAGTTGCCTCATAATTGTTGCAAGTTTTTCTTCAAGCAAAAATCGTTCATGGATAGCCAACACGACATCGTTTACATGACCGAGTTTTACGATTCCAGCAATCCAATGGTCCATCCTTATTTGTACTTACGGCTCTCCTCTGAGGGTGATGTGATGGCCATAGACACAACAACACAGACATCCTTGTTTAATACAGGCGGCATTTTTGAATATCAAGATGGTTCTGGTGATTATGGCGTATGCAATTCTTCAAATGCAAGCGTTCAACGCCTTAGCCGCGACTTTGAACCCATAGGGCAACGAAACCTTCCATACAACATTCATTTTGACAATGCTGATGAGATTCTTCTTATGAGCCGCTACGACCAATCCACGGTGTTATCGATGCCTGACAGCAGCCTTTTTATTGCTGTTGAAGGAATGGGGTGGTTCTATCCTGAACTTGTTCCTGACGCATCTGTATTGATGAAACTTAGCCCTTCCGACACATTACTAAACATCTATGTTGATGATTTTGATGGACTATTTCTCTCAGACTGCTACGATGATTATACGGAGATTGTGCCCGAAATTAAAGGAGTGGACAGATTGGGAGATTACTTGTTCTTTTGCTATGGCATATTGGACTATGACCTTGAAAGCGGCATAATGGGGAACTCCACTGTCTATGTCGCAAAACTGACCACTGGGCTGGATGTGGTTTGGCAAAGAGTCTATGATTTCAACAACAAAATCAGGCCTCGCTATGTGATGGCCACACAAGACGGCGGCTGCCTTGTGACAGGAGAAATTGAGACGGGACTTAATGGTGAAGAAGGGATGATGATGTTTGCGGCAAAGATTGACTCGGAAGGTTATTTGGATGTTCCTGAAATTGGAAATGTAACGCAGTCTGTTGGTTGTTATCCCAATCCTGCCAAGGATTTCGTGAGGATTGAAGGCACGAAAGCAGCCGAGGTGCAGGTTTACAATGCATTAGGGCAGATGGTGAAGACCGTGAAGGGGAGCAATGAAATCAATGTGAATGGTTTGCCGGAAGGGGTTTACTTGCTGCGCATTACCGCCACCAATGGGGCACAGTACTTAAACCGCATGGTAATACAGAGGTGACCTTTCGTTGTCTATTGCGTCGCTTCGCGTCTTTGCGAGGAGGTACGACGAAGCAATCTAGGCCAAAAGTGGAAAGCCGAAAGTGTTGGTCCAGACTGTTTCGTCCCTCGCAGTGACGCAAAGCGGGTCTACAAGAATTTACCGTCAATCCAAAAACACCTTCAATTCTCCAACAAAAATCTGTACTTTTTTCTCGTAACTATTTGGTTCTCAGAATAAGTCAAAAAGAAAAATCTGTAATCGGCCTTCGGTGCGGTTTATTCCGCTGTTTTTTGGTTAAATTTGCGCCCGCATGATTGTTAAGAATATGAGAATCTTTCGTTGCCTGTCTTTTTTGTTTTTTCTGCTCATGGTCGCCTGCACCCAGCGCGACGATGCGTTCTTGTCCGTACCCGACAAACCCGAGGATGTAGCCTATTCCCGTCTACTCGACTCGGTGGAGTATGCCTTGGACTATACTGTTTACAACGACTTCGATATGGCAACGGTTCAGCCCGTGCTCGACTATTACGAGCGTGATAGCACACCATACGGTCTTTGGATGCAGGCCCGCAGCCATCTTCTTTTGGGTCGGCTTGGCTTTTTCAGCAATTATTATTCCGAGGAGGTGGCCCAACACTATATTGATGCCTTGACCATTCTGGATGCGCATTTCAGCATGGCGCTACCCCAAGTTTGCAGGCTTTATGGAAAGACTTTTCGCATGATGTCTCGTTTGGTCTGCAACTTCAAGGACGAGTCGCTATGCAAGCGGTTGGGTAAACTGGCTTTGGAATACGACCTGATGTCGGACGACACCGCAGCCATCGC
Source organism: Candidatus Limiplasma sp. (assembly GCA_036759285.1). Taxonomy (GTDB): domain Bacteria; phylum Bacteroidota; class Bacteroidia; order Bacteroidales; family F082; genus Limimorpha. The sequence continues at coordinate 16,401 of DAIOUZ010000046.1, forward strand.
CCGCTCTTACGCCAACCTCGCGACGCTCTACGAACTAATCGGCTCGTTTGAGCAAGAGGCTGACACGGCATACGGCTTTTGCTTTGATGGTCTCCGTTTCGCAGCGCCCGAACATTTTTCGTACGAAAAAGCCATCCTGTATAATGCCTTGGGAAACTGCTATCGTCATCAGGTCAAACTCGACTCTGCGTTGTATTGTTTCAAGCAAAGCAAGGCTTTTGTGGATAGCGGCAACATGTTTTATGACCAAATCTGCTTGGCAGAAGGTTATGCCTATTGGTGGTTGAAGGACTACACTTCGGGGATTCGGGTGTTGGAGCCAATACTCGAGTCAAAGAATCTTGTTTTTCGTGTCAATGCGTAGTTTGGGCTGTCCATGTGCTATGAAAATCTTGGCGACACTGTGACGGCCAGCCGCTATTTCTTCAACGTGAAGCAACACCGACAGAACGAGAATGTCGAGACCATGCACAACACCAAGGTCGTGCCGATGATTAGGGAATATGTTGAGGGGAGAAAAACTACTGAAAACAAAGGCGTTATGCCTTGGTTGCTCGCCGTTGTAGGTGTGATTATTGCATTGGCTGTGTTCCTGTTGGTTCAGCGCAACTATAGGAGGAACGCCGATGCACAACGCGAGGAGGCCGACCGCCAAATTGTGGAGGCGCACGATGCCTTGAAGGAGAAGTCGCTGCAGGTGCTGGTGGAGAAGTCGAAGGCACTCTATGCTTCCAAGCCGCGCACGGCATGGGAGGAGATTTTGGCCGAATTCCACACGGCTTATCCCGACCTTCTTCCCCAGTTGGAGAAAACCTATCCCGACCTGACCGAAGGTGAGCGCAATGTCGCTCTGCTTTCCTTCCTGGGTTTCCACATCAAGGAGGAGGCCGTTTTGCTGCATTTGAGCGAGAATACGGTGATGAAATACCGCTCCAACCTCAAGAAAAAGGTCGGTTTTGACCCGGTTTTGGCCTTGATGGGATGAAAAAAATCTGTATTTGATTCTTGTAATACATTGATTATCAAGACTGAGTTCTGAAAAAAATCTGTAATCAGCCTTCGGGCTTGAAAATTTCCCTGTTTTTTTGTATAGTTTTGCTGGCATGAAACAAATAATGTATCATCAAATCGTTTTATGCCATGAAAAAAATCATGTTATTTACATTTTGGATGGTCTTGTTATCAACTCCGCTTTTGGCACAGACCATCGAAGTGTCGGGCGACTACCAAGGCCGCGTGCTTTGGGATGCCGACACGGTTAAACTCGTGGGCGACGTCGTCATCGAGCCTGATGACGATGGCGCGGCCAGTCTCACCATCGAGCGCGGGACATGGGTGATTGCAGAAGGTTACTACCGCATCACCGTCCACAACGGCTCGTTTTATGCCTTGGGCGTGGACAAGGTACCTGTTGTGTTCACTGCCAGCGACACAACCGATTTCTACGATCCCGCTACAGAATCGGGCTGGCATGGTATCCACTTGATTTCCGACCAAAGCAGCGCCCAAGACAGCGTGGTCATGGAGTATTGCGAGGTCAAATACGGAAAGATCACTTCAGGCGCACCCGAGGGTGAGCGGTTCGGCGCGGGCGTTGAGGTGAAAAACAAAAAGTATTGTCATTTTCTCCATTGCCGTTTCTCGAAAAACCGCGATGATTTCAACACCAGTTCTCCGAACGGTTGTGGTGGAGGAGGCATGTATGTGTTCAATCCTGGGACAATCCTTATAGAGCATTGCGTTTTCCACGACAATTACGCCTGGTGGGGTGCGAGTGTTTCGCTGCGTGGCTTGCGGTATTTCACCGTGAACGATTGCGAATTTTACAATAACACAGGCCATTACGGCACAGCTCTCGATATGCATGTCGGCGAATTGTCGCTGTCGGCTTTAGGACCACGGGTTTACAACAACTATATCCATGGCAACCACGGCAATACGGCTTATCTCGGCTGGGAAGGCGTGGGACGCTTTCACGACAACATCATCGTCAACAACGACGGCTATTCGCCTGTGCTGGGTACCACGGCTCCCAATTATTCCCATTATTATAACAACACGATTGCCAACAACCAAAGCGAAGGACACATACACGGCTATGGCACTGGGATTTGGACGAATGGGCAGCAGAAAATCTACAACAACATCTTTTGGGGCAACACAGGAATTTGGTTTGAACGCATGGACCCGTCACACGCCGACCCGACAGTTTTCAACAACTGCAATGGCAATTTGAGTGGCGAAGGTGACGTTTTCGGCGACCCGCAATTTGTCAATCCCACTGCGGGCTTAGGCCCTCAATATGACTATGCCACCACGGCTTTCCATTGGATGTTGCAAAAGACCTCTCCTTGC
>DAIOUZ010000047.1:0-9057 GCA_036759285.1 Candidatus Limiplasma sp.
TGGTTGAAGGCGATGCTCTCCAAGCCACCCCACATCAAGGTCTGACGCATCACGTTGAGGTCGCTGCTGAGCGGGTTCAATATCTTCACGTTCTTCTCTGGTTCGAAGGCGGGGAAAGCCTCGCTGTAGGCAGCCTTGGTGAGTGAGTTGTTCATGATTTCGTAGAAGCCGTTGGCAACGAGCATGTCGCTAATCTTCTGCTGCATCTTGTCGGCGTCGGGTTTTGTGGCTCGGCTGATGGAGGCATGTATGCGGCTCGGGATTTCGATGTTGTCGTAGCCGTAGATTCGGAGGATTTCCTCGACCACATCGGCGGGACGCGTCACGTCGACCTTGCTGGTGTGCACGTCGACGACCACGTGCTTGTCGTCTTGTTCAACGACTTGGCACTCAAGGCTCTTCAGTATGTTGACGGCTTGGACGGGGTCGATGACCTTGCCAGCCAGTTTGTTCAGGTAGTCGAACTTCAGGTCCACGCGGGCAGGGGCGAAGTCGCCGTTTTTCACGTCCTTGATTTCAGAGGAAATCGTTCCGCCAGCCAACTCCTTTATTAATAAGGCAGCGCGTTTCAGGGCGAAGAGGGTGATGTTGGGGTCGGCACCACGCTCGTATCGGAACGAGGCATCGGTTTGCAGGCCGTGGAACTTGGAGGTCTTACGGATGCTGGTGGGGTTGAAGTAGGCACTCTCGAGGAAGACGTTGGTGGTCTCCATGGTCACGCCCGACTTTTGTCCGCCAAACACACCGGCGATGCACATGGGCTCTTCGGCGTTGCAAATCATCAGGTTACGGCTGTTGAGCTTGCGCTCCACGCCGTCGAGGGTGACGAAAGGCGTGCCTTCGGGCATGCATTTCACCACGACCTTCTTGCCCGTGATCTTGTCGGCGTCGAAGGCATGCATGGGTTGGCCGACTTCCATCAGCACGAAGTTGGTGATGTCCACAATGTTGTTGATGCTGCGGATGCCGACGGCGGCAAGGCGGTTTTTCAGCCAAGCCGGCGACTCGCCGACTTTCACGCCGCTAACGGTCACGCCCGAGTAACGCGGGCAGGCCTGCGTGTCTTCAACGACCACGTCGATGTCGTAGTTATGGTTTTCCACCTTGAAGTCGTCCACCGAGGGGCGGATGAGGTGGTATTTCGTGGTGTTCTCGCGCTGGTTGAGGGCGGCCACGAGATCGCGGGCTGAGCCGATGTGCGAGGTGGCGTCGCTGCGGTTGGCGGTGAGGCCGATTTCAATCGTATAATCCTCTTCCACAGGGAAATAGAAGGATGCGGGCTTGCCCACTTCGTAGTCGTCGGGCAGCACCATAATGCCTTCGTGTGAGGTGCCAAGTTGTAGCTCGTCCTCGGCACAAATCATGCCTTCCGAGACTTCGCCACGAATCTTGCCTTTCTTGATGGTGATATGTTCGTCACCAATCCAAAGCTCTGTGTTGATGGTGGCCACAAGCACCTTTTGGCCTGCCGCCACGTTGGGTGCGCCGCACACGATGTGCAGGGGCTCTTCGCCGCCGACATCGACGGTGGTGATATGCAGGTGGTCGGAGTTGGGGTGGTCGATGCAGGTGAGCACCTTGCCCACGACGACGCCTTTCAGTGCGCCTTTCACCGACTCGAAGCGCTCCAAGTCTTCCACTTCAAGGCCCGTTGAGGTGAGCACCTCGCTGACTTTCTCAGCCGAATAATCGCAGTTGACGTATTGTTTCAACCAGTTATAAGAGATCTTCATCTTATTTGTATTTGTTTAATTTTCAATCCATTGTCGCGTCATTGTCGCAAACTGCGTCCCGCAGTTTGAAAATGGAACTACGGGACGTAGTTCTCGACAATGAAGCGGCAAAAATACGAAATTCTGACAAAATGTCACGATTATTTTTCTGAACTCTTTTGCCTTGGCGAAAAAGTCCCTTGAAAAAATGTATTCATCAATCGCCAAGTGCCTTGATAAAAACTCGCCAAGTGCCTTGATAAAAGTTCGCCAAGTGCCTCGATAAAAATCGGCCAAATGCCTCGATAAAATTTTCAAAAAGTATTCATAATCAAAAAGAAATTATTATTTTTGCAGCGTGAAAAATTTGAATCTATGAGCGACTATAAAAAGCGTATTGCAGAACAGAATCTTGCTGACCAATTAGAAGCAATGGGTGCCGTGTTGATAGAAGGCCCAAAATATTGTGGCAAGACAACTATGGCTTTCCAGCAGGCAAGTAGCGTATTGCTCATGTCTGATCCCGATAATAAGGAGCAGAATCTTGCATTGGCGCGAACGAATATCAGGAAATTATTGGAAGGTGAAACGCCTCGTTTGATAGACGAATGGCAGTTGGCTCCCCAGTTTTGGGATGCCGTGAGGAATGAGGTCGACAGAAGAAACGCGGACGGACAGTTTATTTTGACGGGTTCTGCCGTTCCGCCTCGACCTACAAACGAAGACGAGAAGATTTTCCATACGGGAACGGGGCGAATATCGCGGTTGAAACTTCGGACAATGAGCCTTTATGAGTCGGGCGAATCGACAGGTGATGTGAGTTTGTCGTCACTTTTCGAAGATGCTGAAAATGTGGAAGGAACGAGCCATGTCACTTTAGACCAACTCGCCTTTTTGGTCTGCCGAGGCGGATGGCCAAAGGCCACGCTGAAAGAGAATCCCAAGGCGGCCTTGATGCAGGCAAAACAGTATTACAAAACTGTGGTCGGGTTGGATATTTCAAGGGCAGATGGCGTGGAGCGCAATGAGGAACTGGCAAAGCGGCTGATGCGCTCCTACGCACGAAACCAAGGCTCGCAGGCCACATTGGGAACCATCCTTGCCGATTTGAAAAACAGCGAGGAGGGCACTTTGACGGAATATACTATTTATTCATATATCAATGCGTTGAAAAAGATATTTGTTATTGAGGATTCGTTGGCTTGGAATCCGAATCTTAGGAGTAAAACAGCCATTCGTAGTTCCGACACACGATATTTTACCGACCCGTCCATTGCCACGGCTGCTTTGGGCATAGGACCTAAAGACCTCATCAACGACCTCAACACTTTTGGCCTTATGTTCGAGACGCTTGCTGTGCGCGACTTGCGTGTTTATGCCGATGCGATGGATGGCACGGTTTATCATTATCGCGACAAGAACAATCTGGAATGCGATGCGGTAGTGCATCTTGAGAACGGCTCATACGGCCTTGTTGAAATTAAGATTGGCGGTGCACAGTTGGTGAAAGAAGGTGCTTCGAATTTGATTGAACTTGCCAACAAACTTGATACCACCAAGATGAAGAAGCCCTCATTTTTGATGGTGTTGACGGGTATCGGCGAATATGCCTACAAGCGTCCTGATGACGGAGTGCTTGTGGTACCCATCGGCTGCCTGAAAAACTGAATATTAGAAGAAAAATCAATATTTTCAACAAAAAAATATCGTAATTCGATAAATAATTGTATTTTTGCAGTGTCGTTTAACCTCAAAATACAATGAAAATGAAAGACAAAACCTTGAAAAACATTCGCATTTGCTGCTACATTGCCTTGGCGGTTTGTGGCATCTGGGCTGTATTGGCAGTCATTAATTTTTTTGGCATTCTGACGGGGAATGCAACGTTGCCACATGCCGTGAACTGGTCTCATCGAGGCACTATGAAAATCGTGTATTTTGCTCTCTATGTATTGAGTACCTTATCGCAAATTTTTTTGATTTGTCTTGCTGTTGTCAATGTTTTCAAAGGCATTCGTGATAACATGGTCTTTCCGAAAAGCAATGTCAAATTGTTGTTTTGGTTGGCACTGGTGGATTTTGTTTACGAGTTGTGTTGGACGAATTTACCTATCCTTTTTGATGATGGGTTTGTGTTGCAATTGGTGAATACCAACTTCGTCACGCCTTTCTTCCTGCTTTTCTTCGCCTTCATGTACAAAGTGGCCGCCGACGCGGTGGAGGAAAACAATTTAACCATCTGAGCCATGATTATCTTGAACTTAGACGTAATGCTGGCCAAGCGCAAAATGCGCTCCAACGAACTGGCCGAGCGCATCGGCATCACCCAAGCCAACCTCTCCATACTGAAGACGGGCAAGGCCAAAGCTATCCGCCTCAGCACTTTAGACGCTATCTGCCGCGAACTGCAATGCACGCCGGGGGATATTTTGGAATACCGTGAGGACAAAACTGCTGAACCATGAAACGAGTTGGATTAAAACTGCTGCTTGCGTTTCTGCTGATGGCGGGAACCATGTCGATGCAAGCCCAAGACCAACAGCCAATTACTGTGGAATCAGTTGTATTGGATAGCCTGAGCCATACGCCTTTGTGTTATGTTAATATCGGCATTGCGAATAAAAACATAGGAACCGTTTCGGATGTTGACGGCAAGTTCAGCCTTTCCTTGCCTGATTCGTTGGCCAATGAGCAAATCACGTTCTCAATGATCGGTTATTCAAGCAAACTGTTAAGTGTCAGTGAATTGCAGAAAAGAAGCGGCAATATTTTTCTTTCACCTTCTGTAATCGAGTTGCACCCTGTGGAAATTATTTCTAAAAAACTGAAGTCCAAGAAAATAGGAAAGTCGTCAGGTGTAGGTGTAACGTTTGCTGTCGGGGTGTTGGATGCTGGAGGTGAAATTGGAGCTGTGATGAAGATACCCAACAAGAAAAAATCGTTTCTGAAAGATTTCAATTTTAGAATCACTGCCAACGGAACCGATTCTGCCGTTTTCCGATTGAATTTGTATTATGTTGAAAAAGATGGTTTTACAAATATTCTCAACGATAATATCTATTTCACCTTGCAAAAAGGTGTCACGGGTGACATTTGTATTGACTTGTCACCCTATCAAATTGTCGTCAATAGGGACATATTGGTCAGCATCGAATTCCTTGAAATCCATGCTGAAAAGATCGAATTTGTTGAAGATGATGACAATAGGAATTTTCATGGTGACATTTATATTGCCGGCGGTTTTGTCGGGCCGAAATCCTATATGAGGCCCACCAGTCAAGGGGTGTGGGAAAAAGTTCCCCTGTCGGTTTCGCCTTGTTTTTGGATGACGGTTCTGCGCTAAAGATTTTTGTGGCAAAATCGCTTGACGAAACAAACTGATTTTCAGGTAAAATTGGACGAAATATTCACTTTCGAGGCCACTTTTGCCGTTGGTTCGGAAAAATGAACTATATTTGCGCCCAAATCGCAAGATGGAATCCGACGAAAGCATAGTCCCTGTGGAGTCCATCGGAGATTTCAACGTAGTTAAATACATTTGAAGATGTCAGAAAACAACTTTTCGAATAACGAGCCTGAAAATGAGGGCGTTTTGGGGCAGAATCAAGCTGAGACGGCTGTGCAAGACAGGATTGAGAACCAACCCCGACAGGAAGCACCTATCCAATCCAAGGATTATTCCGAAATCAAGCCGCTTTATACTTCGCGCTACGGCAACAGCCGCGTTTTCACGGCCCGCTATGGCGGCAAAAGGGTCGTTTTGAAGGCCTTGAAGCCTGAATGCGCCCACGATGCGGCTTGCAGGGCTTCGCTGCGTCAGGAGTACGAAACCACCAGCATGCTTGACAGCAAGGCCCTCGATTTTGTCAACATCCAAGGTTTGGGCGATTGCATCGTCTTCGAGTTTATTGAAGGGAAGACTTTGGCTGAGCATGTGCGTGTGGGTACCCTCTCGGAGAAACAGGTGAAGAACATTCTGGTGGATATATGCGACGGACTGCAGTATCTGCACCGTAATGGGATTGTTCATAGTAATCTAAAGCCCGACAATGTGATTGTTGCGAGCAACGATTACCGTGTCAAGCTGATCGATATCGGTATCCCGGAAACGAAACAGGACGCCGACCGCGAGTTGCTCATCAAGGAGATGGAGTTTGTGGCTCCCGAAATCATCAAGGGCGAGGACTTCGACTCGCGTGCCGACATCTATTCCTTGGGAAAGATCATGGAGTTTATCGGCGAGCGCAACATCACGCGCCAATATAATGCCACCGCCACGCATTGCACGCAGTTCTCGAAAGAGCAACGTTTCGAGACGATTTCCGAGGTCAGGTCGGCAGTGGGCAAGGGACGTTCGGTGGTGAAAATCCTCCTCTTTGCCGCTGTGGTCATCGCTGTTGGAGTGTTGGCATTTATCTATGTGCCCAAAATCAAGGCGAACGTGGAGAAGGAGCGCGCCGAAAGGTTGGCAGTCGATTTCGCTCATCAGATCGAGGACATGAAAGCCGAACTTCCCGAGCTTTGCGAGAAATATGCACTGACCTCGCTCACCGAGCCTGTCGCAGTGGATTGGTCGGAGGACAGCTTAAGGTATGTCGACAACCTGATGAAGTATTTCTCCATGGAAGAATATAAGTCAAAAGCGGTACAGGCCATCGAAAACCAGCGGTTGGGCATCGAAAACAGCCGTGTTGCCGATTTCAACAGACTCTTGCTCATCGAGTTCAAGAACACCAACGACAGCCTGGCCGTGCAGATGAAGTCTGTGTTGGAGAATCCTTCTGACACCTTGCTGCTCATGGAGGCCAGGAGATGGTACGGATTGCGTTATTGACATTTCTTTTCGGTATTGAAATAATCGAGACGTAATCGAGTTATTGTTTAAAACGACGACAAAGTGCAAAGAAAGACGACCATATTATTGACGGTGAGCTGTGTTCTTGGACTACTGCTTTTCAGCGGCTGTTCCACCAAAAAGAACACGGTGACGCGTCGTATGTTTCATAACCTGACGAGCCATTACAACATCTATTGGAACGGAGAAAAGAGCCTGAGCGAAGGTGACAAGCAGCTGCGGACCACGGTGAAAGACGACTATTCGAAGGTGTTGCGTGTCTATAATTACGGAACCAAGCAGGATGGTATGTCGATGAACTCGACGATGGACCGCGCTTTGGAGAAGACCTCCATCTGTGTGCAGAAGCATTCCATGGTGTTTGGCAGCCGCGAGCGCGTGAAGTGGATTGATGATGCTTATCTCGTCATGGGTAAGGCGCATTTCTACAAGCATGACTATATTCCCGCCAAACGTACCTTCGATTTTGTCGCCACCGAATACGACTACAACGACATCGCCTACGTGGCCAATATGTGGCTGATCAAGACCTACATCCAGACCGAGGAATATGCCAAAGCGGTGGCCATGATTGAGCAGCTGCAGGCCAAGACTGCGGGCTTGAGCAAACAACCCAAAGAGCTGATGCGCAACATGGACTTCACCATTGCGGATTATTACATCGCGGTGAAAGACTACAACAACGCCGTCAGGTACCTGAAAACAGGCATTCTGATGAACAAGGACCGTGACCTGCGCACGCGTGCCATGTTCATCTTGGGACAGATTTACATGCTGCAAGGCGATTCGCAACGCGCCACGACCCAGTTCAAGAAGGTCGTCAAACGCAATCCTGAGTACGAGATGGTGTTTGAGTCGAAGTTGAACATGGCTAAAGTGGGTACGGCCGACAATGCAGACGAGCTGTATAAGATGATGAACAAGATGCTTCGCGACCCCAACAACGAGGACTATTGCGACCGCATCTATTACACTATGGCTGAATTGGCACTCCGTCAAGGCGATGAGTCCAAGGCCATAAGGTATCTGCGTAAGTCGGTGGCGGCCTATAAGGACAACCAAATACAAAGGATGCAGTCATCGCTGAAGGCGGCTTCTATGCTCTTTGAACGCAATGAGTATGAACTGGCCCAAGCTTATTACGACACTGCCGTCACCAGCATGAACCGCGAGTATGAAGGCTACGACAGCATCATGAACATCTCCCAAACGTTGAACGAATTGGTGATGTATGCGAGCGTAGTCCGCGACCAGGACAGCCTGTTGCGCGTGGCCGCCATGGATTCGGTTTCAAGAAACAAGCTCATCGATAAGATTATCGCCCAAGTCATCGAGCAGGAGGAGATAGAAAGAGAGCAACGTGAGTATGAAGAACAACTGGCATTGATGGGCTCGACGATAGGAGGTGATGAGAAGGAGAAGACTTCCGAGCCGACCAACAACACGGCGGCTTCATGGTATTTCTACAACCAGACAGCGGTTTCAAAAGGTATTACAGAGTTTACCCGCAAATGGGGTATGCGAAAACTGGAAGACAACTGGCACATCAGCGACAAACGCAGCCTCGACATGGCCCTCAATGGCGACGATGATGACGAGCTCGAAGGCAAGGATGCCAAGCAAGATTCGGTGAATGTCAACTACACCAACCACGATAGGGGATATTACCTGCAAGACCTGCCGTTCACCATGGACCAAAAGGAGGTGTGTGACTCACTCATTGCCGACGGCTTGTATCATCTGGGATTCCTTTATATGGACCGTCTCAACGACCTGCCGCGTTCCATCGATGCGTATGAGCAACTCGACACGCGCTATCCGAACAACGAGAAGGAACTGCCCACCTGGTACGCCCTCTATAAGATGCATAAGGACCTCAACCATGAGGAACAGTCTTTGATTTACAAAGGCAAAATCTTCGACAAGTATCCCACCTCGAGTTATGCCCAGTTTATCAACGACCCTGAGTACTTCAAGAAGTTGCAGGAACAGGAGAAGGCCTCGTCCGACTTTTATTCCAAGACTTACGAGGCTTTTGAGCAGGGTCAGTATTACCGTGTGAAGATGAATGCCGAACGCGCCATGCAGCTCTACGAGGCCGATACCGCGCTGATACCCCGTTTCGCGTTCCTCCATGCCGTGGCCCAAGGACGTCTGGTCTCAATCGATACCATGGCTTTTGCCTTGTACGATTTGGTGCGGACCTATCCCAACAGCAGCATCACACCTTATGCCCGTCAGGTGCTCAACGAAATCAACGAAGAGTATCATCTGGGTCTGGTGCTGACCGAAATCGATAAGGAAGGTGGCGAGAAACCTGAGGTGAAGAAAGAAACGCCTTACGTCTACGAGCCCAACTCAGAGCATTTTGTCATGATTGTCTGTGACTCTAGAACGGTTCGCGTCGAGCCTTTGAAGGTGCGTATCAGCGACTTCAACAAGAAAGAGCACAGGACAAAGACATTCAACGTCAAGAGTGTCATCCTTGAC
>DAIOUZ010000047.1:9067-9725 GCA_036759285.1 Candidatus Limiplasma sp.
ATTCCAAAGTCCATCATTACCATCGGGAACTTCGAGAATGAGAGCAAGGCTGCCGACTACATCTCTTCCATGTTCCTCACCGATTATGTCTTCGGTGGCATTGATACGTCGAAGTACAAGATCAAACCTATCTCAAGCAAGAATTATCCTGTCTTTTATCAGTCCAAGGATTTGGACGAATACATACAATTCATAGAATCCAACAATAAATAAAAACGAAGTATTATGGCTATAATGGAATCATCTGCACGGAACCTCATCGGTAACGGCACCACCTTCAAGGGCGACATCGAGTCGAACGGCGATATCCGCGTTGATGGCCGTTTGATTGGGTCAGTGAAATCGAACGGAAAGATTTCCGTCGGACAAACTGGCGTCATTGAAGGCGACCTCAACTGCAAGCAAGCTGAAATTGCAGGTGTGGTGAAAGGAACGATCAATACCGAGGAGTTGACCGCCTTGAAATCGACTTCAAAGGTGGAGGTTGACCTGAACACGAAGCAGCTTCTCATCGAAGTCGGCGCCCAGTTTACCGGCAAGTGTGTCATGGGACAGCAATCGACAGTGGCTTTGCCTAAGCAAAAAATTGGCTGATGATGAACGAAAGGCTTAAAGACCATTTAGGCTACGAAGCCATTGAAAAATATGACACGGAAAG
>DAIOUZ010000047.1:9735-11580 GCA_036759285.1 Candidatus Limiplasma sp.
TGGGTCTTCACTTTTTAATGTTCTAACTTTATATTGCCAAGCTTCAGGAGCATTACACCGCCATTCTGGAACTCTTAGGAGAGGATCCCCGACGTGAGGGTCTTCAGAAGACGCCTTTGCGCGTAGCCAAATCGATGCAGTTTCTAACGCAAGGGTACGAGCAGGACCCGATGGAAATCTTGTTGTCGGCCAAATTCAAGGAGGACTACCGCCAGATGGTGATTGTCAAGGATATTGAGGTGTATTCGCTGTGCGAGCATCACATGATTCCGTTTATCGGCAAGGCGCATGTGGGCTACATCCCCAATGGCTATATCACGGGCTTGAGCAAGATAGCACGTGTGGTGGAGGCATATTCGCGCCGACTTCAGGTGCAGGAACGCTTGACGACGCAAATCAAGAACGCCATCAACGATGCCTTGCATCCTTTGGGTGTGGCCGTTGTCATCGAGGCACGACATTTGTGCATGTCGATGCGCGGTGTGCAGAAGCAGAGTGCAGTGACCACGACCAGCGACTTCATCGGAGCCTTTGAGCGTGAAACGACACGTGAGGAGTTCTTCCAACTGATAGGAACAAAACTGCATTAAACTGGTGATTCGACAGGCTCAACGACCTAGGTCCCTGAGCCCGTCGAAGGGCCGAAAAAAAACATGGAATTTTAAATATTAAATTTTAAATCAAACAATGATTAAAGCATACGTTTTTCCGGGCCAGGGTGCCCAATTTGTAGGGATGGGAAAAGACTTGTACGACAAGTCGTCGAAAGCCAAAGACATGTTCAAGAAGGCCAACAATATCCTGAAGTTCAAGATTACGGATGTCATGTTTGAGGGCACGGATGAGGACTTGCGCCAGACTAAGGTGACCCAACCTGCCATTTTCTTGCATTCCGTCATTCTGGCTTCCTTGTTGGAGGATTTCGACCCCACGATGGTGGCTGGTCATTCTTTGGGCGAGTTTTCCGCTTTGGTGGCCAATAAGGTTCTCACTTTTGAAGACGGTCTGCGCTTGGTAAGCAAGCGTGCCATGGCCATGCAGAAGGCTTGTGAAGCCCAGCCGGGCACGATGGCGGCGGTTATTGGTTTGGAAGATGCCACCGCCGAAAGCATTTGTGCTTCGGTGAAGGATGCCGTGGTGGTGCCTGCCAACTACAACAGTCCTGGCCAGTTGGTCATTTCCGGCTCGGTGGAGGGCGTGGCTGCTGCCTCTGAGAAACTGAAGGAGGCGGGTGCCAAGCGCGTGTTACCACTGAGTGTGGGTGGTGCTTTCCATAGCCCATTGATGGAGCCGGCTCGTGTCGAATTGGCCGAAGCCATCAAGGGAACGGACTTCAACCAAGGCATTTGCCCGATTTATCAGAATGTCACGGGACAGTCGGTCAACGACCCCGAAATCATCAAGAAGAACTTGATTGCCCAATTGACTTCGCCTGTGCTTTGGACGCAGACCATGAGCAATATCTTGGCCAATGGTGTTCGCACAATCGTCGAGGTGGGACCAGGTACGGTTTTGCAGGGCTTGTTCAAAAGGATGGACAGGAACCTGGATTTGTCGAGCGCAACCGTGTGAGAGCTTGAATTATGAAAGAAAGTAGAGTCAGACCCATAGTGGTTGCCGTGCTGATCATGGCGGGCATCCTTGTGGGTCTTCGTTTAAGTAAAGGCCTGAGCAAACGCTTGGTCAACGTCGAAGGCGGCAGCAAGTTCGACGAGGTGATGTGGTATGTCGGCAACGACTATGTCGATACCCCCGACACGCATGAGCTTGAGGAAGAAGCCATCGCCGCCATGATGGAGAAGCTTGACCCGCACAGTGCATACATCTCCTTGAAAGAGTTCAACG
>DAIOUZ010000047.1:11590-18746 GCA_036759285.1 Candidatus Limiplasma sp.
CAGTTCCGTCTGGAGAAGGACACCATCGCAATCGTCAATGTCATCAAAGGCGGCCCTTCCGAGAAAGTGGGCATCATGGCCGGCGACCGCATCATTTATGTTGACGACACTTTGGTGGCGAGCCAAAAACTGGCCAACGAGGATGTAATGCGCAAGCTGAAAGGGCCAAAGGGAACGAAAGTCCGTGTGCGCGTGCTGCGTCGTGGGGTTGAGGGCCTGCTCGACTATACCATTACCCGCGATGCCATCCCGACCTATAGTGTGGATGTTGCCTATATGCTGGATGAAACCATTGGTTATCTGAAGCTTAGCAAGTTTTCGGCCACCACAACCGATGAGTTCAGGAAGGGAATCAAGAGACTGAAACAGCAAGGCATGAAGCAGCTCGTGTTCGATTTGAGAGGCAATAGTGGAGGTTACCTGAACGCCGCTGTGGATGTGGCAGATGAGTTCTTGCCGCGTGGCAGCATGATTGTCTACACCGAAGGCCGCAACCGTCCGCGCCAATACATGAAAGCACGTCATCATGGGATGTTGGAGGACATGCCTGTGGTGGTGCTTATCGATGGCGAGTCAGCGAGTGCGAGCGAAATCGTCGCTGGAGCCTTGCAGGACAATGACCGTGGCACCATCATTGGCCGTCGCTCGTTCGGCAAGGGTTTGGTGCAGGAGCAGATCATGCTCAGCGACCGTTCCGCCATCCGCCTGACTGTGGCCAAGTATTACACTCCGACCGGACGTTGCATCCAGAAGCCATACGATGGAGATCACGAGAAATACTTATTGGAGTCATACGAACGTTACGAAAACGGAGAGCTTTTCCATCCTGACAGTATCCATTTCGCTGATTCGTTGAAATATACGACACCTAAAGGCAAAACCGTTTACGGTGGCGGTGGCATCATGCCCGACATCTATGTGCCTTTGGTGGACGACAGCACGGAGTATTTCTTCAACCGTATCGTCAACACGGGATTGCTTTATCAGTATGCCTTTGACTATACCGACCGCCATCGTCAGCAGTTGCAACGCTACAAGACGGTTGACGCTTTCGACAAGCAGTTTACGGTAAGCGAAGCCATGTTCAACGAGTTGGTGAAACGTGCCGACGAAAAAGGCATCAAGGGCACCGATGAGCAAAAACAGGTGGCACGCCGAGAGGCCGACATCCTTTTGAAGGCCTATATCGCCCGCAACCTTTTCGATGACGAAGGCTTCTATCCGATTTATGCTCCCATGGATGAGATCTTGCAGCGAGCGGTGGAGGAATTGAAGAAAGATTAAATCAAGTTTCAATGGAAACGAAAAAATACACTACCCATTCCTCTTTTTGGTGGAACATTTTTGGATTCATTTTATGGGTGATTCTCCTGACAATATGTATAATATGGAAATCCTCAGCACCTATACTAATAGGCTCTGTTTACTTAGTCTATTCTTTGGTCATGGCAATAAGATGTAGATTAGCATGGCATGCGTACGTGGAAATAAGCGAGGAGGGAGTGAAAATGAAGGGATGTGCCAAGCGTGTTTCCGACCACAAGAAAGAAACCATTGATGACATATTCATCCCATGGGAGAACATCGAGGACATTATTGGATGGGAAGATCCAGCTTTGATACTCACAACGGGCGAGAAGATAAAACTAACACAACAGATTAATATTGATGATCGAACCCTTCGGAAAGCCTTTGAACAGTACAAACCCAAACCCAAAGAAACACAGGGTCCAATCGAAGTGGTAGGTGTCTTCGGACAGGATTCAGACAATACGAATCCAAACGAATAAACGAAGGAATGTCCGAGCATATTTTCACCTCATCTTCGATATGTAGATGGCGATGACGATTAAAATACCAGCGATGAGAATCTGGATGTTGAAGGTGCCTCGGAAATAGAGTGTGGTAATCAGCAGAGCCAGAACAGGGGTCAGATACGATAGCACGCTGAAGTTTTCCAAGGCGGGATGCTTGGTCATCACAAAAGCCCACAGCACGTATGACAGACTCATGCCGATGACGGCATAGATGACGATGCAGGTCGTGGCCGGGACGTTTGCAATGTCCCCCAAGTTGAACTTGCCGAATGAGGTCGCAAAGATTAGCATGACCAAAGACGACACCCCTTGTCCTAATGCGGGTATCAAATACACCGACGATTTCAGCTCTTCGTGAGTGCCGAGTATCACGGAGTAACTCGCCCATAGGAAAGCGGCCACGACACCCAACAAGAGTGCCCATACATCCTTGCTGTTCATAGTACCACCGCCCATGACTTCGGGGACAAACAACACCAGCACGGCTAAGAAACCCACCAAAGTGGAAAAGATGCCCGCTTTGGAGGGATTTTTCTTCTTGATGCCGAGAAGTAGTACGATGAGCATGGGCCATAAATAGTTGCCGATTTGGGCGTATTGGATGCGGTCTGCCATGCCTTCTGCCGAGGTGATGAACAAATCGTAAAAACCGTTGCACAGCACAGCGGGAATCAATGCTTTGAGCACCTTCTTGTCCTTCAGCACCTTAAATTCACCTCTCTTGAGCACTATGGGAAGCAACACCAAGAACGCCAAGGCATTATAGACCACGATGTCGGTGAGGTAATTGTTGTTGGAGAAGATAACCATCTGCTTGACTATGGAGGCCGAGGTGGCCCAAATCAAGATGACTAGCAGCCCTAACAGCGTGTACTTGGTTTTTGCGTCGCTCGTAATATGTTGTTTGTTTAGGTTTATGGTTTTGTGGTTTTTAGGGATGAAGGCGTTCTTGTGAACTTTCAAAGAATATGCTGCAAAAATACAAAAAAAGATGGTGGAATAAATAGCGGATAGTTCGCCTAACGCCTGACGGGGTATTACAGGCCCGAAGGCGACCTGCCGATTATCGTCTGGAATGGAAGAAACTTTTACTCTGGAATTTGTGAGTTTAAGAAATAATTCCGAAAGAGAATTTACCACCAAACTTTGATTCCATCTATCATGATTTCTGAGTTCACCTGAACAAATCGTCCAATATTACCTGTTGGTTCACATCCTTCGAATGTTCGCCCCGTTGCACCCCTTCGGTCGTCACCATCACTAGCTGTACCGAGTGCGTTTTTCTGTGTTGCTTGCTAGCGAGAAATGCATCGATCTTGTTTGCCAGTTCTCGCTCATACTGTTTGTCTATCACAAACTCATGCTCACTGAATTTCATTTCGCAGAGATAATCTGTCCGTTCACCCTTCCATTCCAGTACCAAATCAATCTGGGCAGCATTCCCGCTTGGGGCCATGCCATTCCAGCAGTAGTTCCGGGTGATGGTCGCTATGCGCAGTGCCTGTTTCATCTGCTCCATGTGCTCGATGCACAGCATCTCGAAGGTGTTTCCAGCCCATGTGTAAAACGAGGATGTCCGTTGAATAGCCCGCCAATTGCCAGTCTTTGTGCCTTTGCCATGGATGAAATGGAGATAGAACAGCGAGAAAAAGTCTTTCAACTGATACACCGTTTCCACCCGTTCTTTGCCATATCTGGGATATTCCCGAGTGATACCCGATTCGTGTAGGTTGTCGAGTAACTTGCTGAAAGTGCCACCCAACTCTATGCCTACAGCCTCAGCCAGCTCTCTTCGCGTCATGCCGTAGAACTTCGTTCCCAACGCTTTCACCAAGTCCACATATCGCTCCGATGAAGCATATAAGCCAGTATATACGTCCTTAAACTCCTGGTCGATCTTTTCATCCTTGAAGAAAAAGTCATCAATGTTCTCCGTCAGATTCTTCTCGTTGTTAATCCGGTCCAGATAATAGGGTATGCCTCCGAAAACCATGTATGCCACCGCCATCTCATAGCGTGACAAATGGAACCCATGCTTCTTGAAATACAACTCACACTCTTTCAGCATGAATGGCAACAGTTTGATGGTTCCTGTCAGTCGGCCATGCAATCCGCCATAGTCGCGAATCACGTTGTCCAGCATCCAACTTGTGGCCGAACCGCACACCACCAGTACGATGTTGCGCTGACGGTCGGCCCACGAGTTCCAGAAATACCCCAGTTCCATAATCAACTCCGTCGATTGAGGGCCAGCCAACCATGGTAACTCGTCCAAAAACACCACCCGACGTTTCGTGCGAATGCTTTCCAGATATTTCTTCAGGAGGCGGAAGGCCTCACGCCAACATGTCGGTTTAGGTGTTTCTTCGGGCATGCCAAAGTCCAGCAGACTCTCATAGAAATGATCCAGCTGGATTTGCTTGTACGTGCGCTCATCCTTATCCTTGATATAGGCTCCGATGGCTCTGAACACAATCTTGCCCTTATACACTTCTTCCACAAGATATGACTTGCCCACACGCCTACGGCCATAGATGGCCACAAACTCTGATTTCGAGCTTTTCAGAAACCGCTCAAGTTTCGCAATTTCTTCCTCGCGTCCTATAATACTGTTGTATGCCATAATTCCTGTTATTTGACGATGCAAATCTACAAAATCAAATCCATTTTCGGCAAAAAACTCAGCCATTTTCAACTTTTTTTTCGAAAACGGCTGACTTTTTCTAAATCGTAAAACTATGTTTGTCCGTTTTAAACAACGGTTATTTACCGCCAAACTTTGAATTTTTTGGCAAGTTTGGCGGAACATTTGTTTGTTTATCTGACAAATTGATGTTTGCCAACCCCTATTTCCACTATAAGTTTACTACAATCTCCGCCAACACAAGCGGCTTGCCTATCTTTGCCTCCAAAATTTGAGGAAAAGATGAAACCAAAGAAAAACACCAACAAACCGAGCGTTGGTCTGAAAAATGACTATTTTTGCAACCATGAGTTGTGACGATGAGATTATCAAACGGAAATTGTATTATGACGGTCTGACACGGGTCATCGAGCATCCTATCCCTGAAAACTATGCCAAGGATATAGATGATTTGCTTCAGGAAGACGATGCCGATACGGAAGAGACAGAAACCTTGCGGCTGTGGAAAGAGGTGGTCTCTCCCGTGAGCAATGCCATTGTGTTCGTTCACAACAACCGTTTCTTGTTGGACGAAAAGGAAACCATCATCAATGAGGATGCCGACACACCTTTCATGTCCTCTGATGAAATCTTCAAGACGCTGAAAACCTTGCTCAAAGCGACGGTCATGGAGTTTCTTTCCGTGCTGCAAATCAGTTCGGGCGACAAGGAGGAACTGCTTGACAGGGTAGAGCATGACGACAAGGACGGTTTCAGGTCATTATTGGAGCGGAGCCGATGCGACACCACAGCATTGGCCCGACTTTGCTCCTGTTGTTGGGACGATTCTTTCACAGCCGAAAACATTGGGGATTCTGACCTTTCATATCTGCTTGACTACATGGCAAGCAAGTTGAAAAACAGTGGTGAAGCCGATGACAAAACGATGCTTGAAGCCGTGGAGCAATGGCAGCCTTCCTCCGAGTTGATTGATTCCGACGACAGCGATGAGACCCTTGACCAATACATGTCCGACTACCGTCGTTTCATCGAGACCGAACTTAGCGTTGTCCTCCATTACTATTGGGACTTTTACGATGAATTCCTGTTGAAAGAGCGCAACCTCATCGAACCCATCCTTGACCGTCCTTTGGCCGTGGATTTGGTGAACCGGATTTGGAAAGACTATGAGGCCGCTCTCGAAGGCGCGCCTTTCTCCTTGCCCGAAGACTTCTTCCACTCGAAATGTGCCGCCGATGACACGGAACACCTGCACATCAAGCTGTCCGTTGAAAACAAGGGCACGGAGCTTTTCACCGAGTTTGTCAACTACGTGGCCGAGAAGGGCTATATCGAAGACAGCCCTGACGTAAAAAGCCTATTTGCCTACCGCCTGACAGGATATTACAGGCCCGAAGGCGACCTGCCGACCATCGTCTGGAACGGAAGAAACTGCAAGTCATACGAGCTCATTTACATCCTCCGTCACCTCTGCGATCGCGCCGATTACAAGAAAATGCGCCGTTTCTTCGAAGGTCCCGAATGGGTGAAGGAGAAGGACAGCAGCTATGCCCACTCAGCGGATTCCGAGTTCAGGAGAAAAATGTCGGAGATTTATCCTGGGATTTGTGATTTTAAAAAATGATTGCGCTTCAAGTGCTACTGTAGGCTTCGGCAGCCATGTCATCCCTGCGGAGGCAAGTAGGGAAGCAAGGGATCTATGGCTGACGGAACCGTCAAATAATCTTATCCTCTATTTACCAACTACTTATCCGACAGCAAACGACAACAAACGACTACTGTCGACAACAAACGTTTAATCAACGGCTTAGTCTTGACAGATGGTTTTTCTTTGCGGTAGAAAAACTAAAAGTATTATCGTTATGGAAACACCTGAATTTGTTTCTGGCATCCCAACAGACAAGCATGCCTCTGCACAGAGAAGAATGATTATCAAGGCTGAGTACATCAAATTGATGGAGAAACTACAAAACAAGTACGGGAAGAAAGCCGTTTTTAACGAGTTTCTTCAGACCGATGTTTACATCATAATGAGAGAAAGTGAGAAAAAAGCCAGTAATAGTGCGGCTTTCAACTGGCAATCGACATACGCAGTAAAGCACTTGGAGACTGTCATCAAAGAGGCAGTCCCCATGGAAGGCAAACCTATTTATACACTTCCAAAACCCACAGGAAAACAAAAGGAATTCAAGTATGTCAATATGGCGACATTGTATTACACCTTTCATTCCACTGAGTATGAACATCTCAATTTCACCATAAAATTGGTGATGGGCATTAAGAGCGACGGCAGGCATGTCCAATACAGTGTCAATAAGATTGAATTAATCTGAAAAAAAAAGCATCCTGTAATAAAGTCGTCATTGCTTTCGCAATCGCTTGTACAGGATGCTTTTGTAAGTACCGAAAGCAGTTAAACCGACTTGTTTGTTCGCAGAACTGCCACGGCTTTTTCTGCCTGCAAAATTACAACAAAATCCAAAACGCCGCCATAAACATTTTGCATAAAGCATTGGCTTTGAAAAATTCAGCTTGAAGAATAAAAAGTACCGTGGGACACACGGGAATTAACGCTTGTGGAGAGAGTGTAAGACGTAACCAAAGGCGCAGTTCTCTTTGAAGCAAGAATCCCTCCGGCTTTAGCCGTGGGGAGTGTCAATTGCGCCACTATTACCGTTAATACCTTATGCGATAT
>DAIOUZ010000048.1:0-1454 GCA_036759285.1 Candidatus Limiplasma sp.
CCCTCTTACGGGGTGCGGCTGCTGGTATTGGCCGCGGAGTGGAGTCCACAGGCGTTTTTGGGTGGGTGACGGGCGACCGACTGCGGCGAGTGTGGCTTATTCTCATCATATAGCTTTTAGGCGGTGGTAGAGCCAGCGACCTGACAACGGACTGAAAGCGGAGCGAGCAGACGACACTGGAGGCACGGAAGCGTCGTCTGCCCGACGGAGCGGAAGGGAGTTGTCAGGCCGCGGACCCCCGGTAAGAGCTGAGGGAGTTCGTTAGCGTAAGGCAACGCCTGTGAGCGACCGCAGCGGCGAATGGCAGCAGCTTTGGCTTGTGCGGCTGACGGGACAAACACGATGTGGAGCACCTCGACGATGCCTGCAGGATTGGGAATGGCAATGCGTAGGAGCGTTAACGGAGCGGAGGCCACAATGAGGCACGAATCGTGGGCGTAGCGGAGTGATAGCGACGGAAGCACTGCCAGGCACAAGACAAAGGCTTCGGCGCGGCGCGGAACACCTTAAAAGGGAGGGATGGTTGTAGATTCAATGCTTTTTTCCTTGGCTCTCGTCCATAGACACTAAACTCTGATAAATCTCATCGAACCATTTTGTTTTCTTCATTACATATCCTTTTTTTCTCGCTTCCTGAAATAGATACTTATTAAAAGGAAATATTTTGTTTAACTCCGTTTGGTTTTTGAAATCGATATAACTATTTATCAGTGAAGCCAATTTCAACTTATAATTAGAAAACAAATCTTCTAATCTCATCAATTGCTCAATATTGACCATCACTAAATCTTTTATGACAATTCTATCAGCGTCATTCTTATTGCCAATTGAATTCCAGAATTCTTTGTTCAACAAATACTCTGGTCCTTCAATATCAAAGCAATCGTCAAAATAAACAATAATCGGAAAGACATACTTTGTCCCAGGAGGTGCCGACTCATCTATGTAATTAAAAATGGCAGGTAACTTATCTTTAATCACTTGTGTTAATTGTTTCACTCCTTTTGGACGCCCTTTAGCATTGGTCAAATACTTTTCAAAAATGGCTTGCTTAATCTTTTCATAGTTACCGCTTAATTTTTTGATCGAGGCCACTTGTGCATCCTTACATTCAAATACAAAGACCCTATTCCCTCTCCTCAAATAGAAATCAGGCATTCCTTCACCAAGCGACTTTTCTAATTCTTCTCCACTATAATTCACATAGTGTTGACCAAAGCATTTTTTCATTAACGCATAGAAAAAGAAACGTTCAGAAAAGTCTTCTCCAAGCAATGACTTAAGATTCTCATACCCTTTATTCTCATCAAGTACACCTCTTTTCACCAATACATCCTTCATGTCAAAAAGTAACCCTGTATAAGCCTTATCCAAGAACATCTTCATGAACAAGAAGTCATAACGTCGAGGCCCTGTTTTAAGAATAGGCTTCTCCCTGATCATCTTAAAATCCC
>DAIOUZ010000048.1:1464-2329 GCA_036759285.1 Candidatus Limiplasma sp.
GTCGGAGATTGTCTTGATGTCGATGGCAAAACCATCCAAGAACCGACAGGTATTTTCACAACTCTCATCAACTTCCATTAAATTCGTCGAGAAGTCACCATTTGAGGATAATTCCAGAAATAGAAGAAACAATTGATCAAGGTAAACTTTTGCCTTTGGCAATCCCTTCTCATTACAAAACTCATTCAAATAGTTGGAAAACAATTTGTGATGCTTTGGAAATTCCACTAGCAACATATAACACTTTATAAGCATCAATCGATAATCTCTCGGAGCTTCAATATCATTTGTTTTTAACGCATTGGGCAAATATAACCGCACAAAATCCTCTGCGGTCATATCTGTATTGGGCAAAGGCAGTGTGTTGCTTAAAGCGATACGTTCGTCACAGCACATCATATAGGCAAGAAAAAGGTTTGAAATGTCATCTTTTGACAACTCGTCATTTCGTCCGTTATAATAGGTCAGCAATTTGCTTATCAGCAACAAGAGAGCATATTTATCAATCAGCGCATATTCCCCAAGGTTGATATTATCGACATACTTACCGACTGGGTTTTTCACGTCTGATCTTGTCTGCATCAACCAAGGTGCCCAAATACTGACCTCATGCTCCCCAATAAGCAAATTCATTCTTCTGGAAAGATAGTAAGAAATTGCTTCGATGGCTGATGCTGAAGGTACATTAACCAACATATCACCAAGGGTAACATGTTGATTGGGGAAGATGGTCTGATATGACAAAAGTTTCTTTATCTGAAAACCCATCTTTTTCATTTTCTCAAACTCTTCACATACTCATCAATCCTCTCCATTAAAGCCCTTTGTCCTCTGGTTTCCATCAACATTTGAGCTGATGGCCATT
>DAIOUZ010000048.1:2339-7216 GCA_036759285.1 Candidatus Limiplasma sp.
CAACTCTTGATAAGAGGTCATTGATTGAGTCGCTTGACAATTTTATATCCGAAATTGCGAAGATTGACAACAATGTGACTATACTTAACACATTGTCAATCAGCATTTCATGCAGATAAGCCTTGCCTTCTTCATTCAAACAATTATCCGCGATTACTACTGCCAATTTAAATGGCAACGCATATTCATTTCTTAAAATATACTCATTGTCGCAACGCCTGTATTCCTTGAGATACAAATCAAGATATGCTTTCCATAAAGTCAGTTTCTCTTCGGGCTGCAAATCATTATTATCAAGCTGTATCAACAAGCAGCAGAACAGGTATGCTTCTCGTCTTGCCTCTTTATAAATTTGTTGATAATTCAAATTCCACCCATAAAACTGTGTGGAAACATTACCAATGAATTTAGAGACTTCTTCTTTCGTTTCAAAAAGCAGTTTCAGCATCTTTGAAATGACTGTTTGACGCTCTAAATCAACAATGGTTATCACGCCCATCCCTGTGAAATTCTCTTTCAACAAACAAGCTTCAAGATGTTGTACAACCTTTATAGCATCTGCATGATTTCCATCTTTCACTGCCTTATTAGAAAGCAAAACCAGCATGTTCAGATTTAGGCTCTCTTCTGGCACACTATTCAAAGCACCTTTTTTTACTAAATCATCCCATATTAATTTGAGGCAATGGTCATGTTCTTTTGCGAAGTTATTATCATTGCCCACGCAACGCAGTGGTTCTTTCGTCGCCCATACAAGCATTTCTTCAGGATTTATAAATGTCTTGATACACACCAGAAACTCACTAATTCTGTCAGAAAGATGCTCAAACCATTCTTCCCGAATCTTTTGTGCTTCTTTTCTTAATGCCTGTGCCTTGCACTTGTTGTCAAATACCCTACTTGTATCTTCATAACTCCATATGTTTCCACCTACTTGACAAAGCCATTCAAACCAATGGGCCAAAAGCATAACAAAAAATGAATGAGGGAAAGCCAACCTTTCTGGATTAATAAGCTTCAATACGCCTATGTAGTCTTCGTGTCGTTTCAAATCATGGCAAAAGGCTTTCTGAAGCGGAACATATTTTAATGCAGTCAAGATATTAATCCAATTGGCATAGTCTTGTTTTTCCAGTAATTCATATCCTGCCACATCCAAAGCATCTGGCAGCAGCGTATAGGCAGCAGTGTATTCAATGTTTTGTAAACACTTTGCTTGTTCCTCATCCGTTCCTTCGGTGAACAACTTCAAAAAATAATAATCCGATCCCGAATGGCGAATACTTCTGCTAATGATTTCGTCTGCCTGAATTAAACCTGAAGGATTCTCGATTATGGCACGAGCCTCCTTTAATGTTTCCTGATGCTCTTTTTCCCATTCGGTAACCAATTCTTGGGCTATCCTTTGTTCATGTGATAGCATGGACAATAGGTCGTTGTTTAGAATTATGTCTTTCCTTTCCATACTGCCTATTCTATTTTAACAGTAATAGTTTTATTGCCACACCAGTAGGAAACCAATTCACCCAAACGCATGTGGGCACTGTCGTTCAGTTTCATAATACTGCATGCTCTGCTGCCAAACTCACCCAACGACGAACCAATCAGCCAACCTTCGTTTTCAGTCAATACAAATCTGTCGTGCAAACGTCCTTGGCCTTGAATAACAAAAAATGTAACATGACTTCCAAAGTTGTTTTTGTTGAAACTTGTGACGCTCAGTCTTATTTCATTTTCAATATCTAGCAGGGTTTTACTTTGCCATTTTGCAGCTTTTTGCAGTTGTTCTTTACAATTAATCACAACATATTCTTTAGGGGTTTCCACCAAAGGGGCTATATAGGCATCAAATTGAGCCTTTGTAAAATAGGGGTCTGCAATGATCACCTTTTGATTAGACATGCCTATCATTCTATCAACACATGCCTTGGCGTTCTTTTTATTCTCCGTTTTTTTTGTTGGATCGCCATCAAAGAATATAAATTCCATGTTTTTCTCACGCGTCAATACATCTTTTTCCAATATTGCAGGACGCAAATAGTGCTTTAGCCCTATTGCTTTTTGCCTTTGAACATTTTGCTTTTTTGTTACTGACTGACCAACTGGATTAATGCTGAAGAACATGATGTTCCGTAAAAAATAGAACTTTTCCCCATTCGCATTGGTAATATCAACGTCTATTCTTATGGGACTACTACTCATTTGCACCAAAGCGAATTTGTTTCCTTTTATCACCTTCTCAGAAAAGACATTAGGCACACTATTCTTATCTGTTACCTGCTCCTTCACTTCCACAAAAACGTCCTCCATCAAAGTAGGGTCTCGCCAGTCAATTTCACATCTCACTGCAGGCATCATCGGCACTGTTTCTATATGCACAGCCTTGATAGGGCTATAGTGCACAACATATATGCAACCCACGTGCAATGGATGCTCACTTAAATCAAAACCCAGCTGTTTTTTTGTAAATACTCCAATACGTTCGAGTTTTATGTTGTTTGCCTCTAAATAATCGTACATTTTTCTTTGAACATCAAACCACCCCCACACTTGTTGGATGGATTGGGTTTGTGGCAACAATTCAGTCACAGAGTCAATATCATTGTGGCCATTCTTTAGCAGAAAACCATCTATTCCGCAATCTGGATCTCTGTGCATGTTCCCCCACAACATTTCCACTTTGTTCACCAGATGGATATGTGGCAGCGGGTCGTCGGCTACATTATCTTGTATTGATACTTCGTCAACATGAACCCCGACATTGAATCGTTTAGCATCATCAACTCTCTTATGGATCTTGTGAATTGTGCAATTTTGGGTTTGCATATCAGGCCATAATTTCTCAAAAACACAGAAGAGCATATAGTCTTTCTGCGTTTGGGTATCGTCCAGTGTGATTATTGTACGGCGATATATGCTCATTTTAAAAGAAAAATTACAACAATTTTTGAATTTCATTCCAATAGAAGAATGCCTCTACGTTGCTTCTCTTGAATTTGTTGAACTTCGTGGGCAGTGGTTCTGTGATAATGGCGTCGACCAATTCCTGTTGGTTTTCGGGAGAGAAATGGTGTACCTCTGTTATGCCTTTCTCGATGAGTTTGCTGAGATAGGCCGCTTTGGAGGCATTGAGAATGGCGTGGTCAAGGCTGTAGTTTTTCTCACTATGGATGAAACTGCGCACTTTGCCTATGCCGTTTTGGAGCAACTGGAATTCTTCGGGATTCTCCATACCTCTGAAACATATACAACGAGAAGTATTGAAGATGTCATCAAGCACATCCTGTAGTCTTGATGGGTCTGCCTTGCGATAGAGCAACTCAACGGCGGCAAATTTGCGGAAAGTATTGGCGGTAATCGTCAGGTCATTTGTCAAGTCGAAAAGGGATGCAATGTCGAACAGTTGCTTGTTGATTTCCATGGAGCAGTCTTTGTCTCCTTTAAAGAAAGGGATTCCTGTAGTATGTGGGGCAAAGGCTGTAAGTTTGTCGCCAAGCATATCTTGGTAGCTAGGTAGATTGACCATCACAGGTTCTCCTTCCATCTTCAGGAATGGACTTTGAATTGGAAGAGACACCACTTGAGAATAATGGTTTTCTTCAAATAGGACGTCCAGCAGGATCTTGTCCTGCTTGTTACCTTCTGGATAGGAAACCTGATAGTAGTATTTTGCGTGTTTCTTGGGGATGTCGGAGATAGAGACTCTGTCCACCAACTCAACTTCGCCAAAGCCATACTCTGCCGAATAGATCTTCAGATAGTCTTCAATCTGTGTGCCTGGTGGGCAAATGATATCAACATCTATCGAGAGTCGCTTTGCGCTATTCAGGTGCAGCATCTCTGCGGTACCTCCTTTGAATAATAGCGGACAGTCAGAACGTACTAATGCTTCAAGCAAAGAAAAGGCTCTGATGGCTTTTTCGGCCAGTGCAATGTCTTTCACGTTATTCTCTTTGGCAACATTTTCTATCCAATCCAAAGTTCTGCTATCTGGATGTATCATAGATTCTGAGTTTTAATGATTTTGAGAATATTGTCTTTACGATGACGACGTGCGGCATATCGGAGCAAACGACTGAGATTCACATTGTGCATGCTGAATGCGTTCTCGAATATCGTGTAGAGTTCCGAACCTTGTGCAAAATTCAGTTCCTTGTCTCCAGAAGCATCTACCAAAATCTTCTCCAATGTGGGTACAGGAATGTCGTTCACCGTTGTAATAGGAGCTTCATTGACCAGAAGACGGATTATTAGGAGCTTTTCGGTTGTGATGTATCTCTCACATTCCTGGACGGTAGGGTTGAGGAGTATGGGGGTTGATGGAGTGCTCCCCTGCAGAAAATTGAACACTGATTCCATTGCTGCGCGCTCCACATCGACAAATATCATTCCCAAAGCTGGAATGTGGTGCATATAGGGAACCAATACAGAAGGTTTCCAGATACAGAAAGTGGTAAAAGGAAACTTCTTTCTTATCTGCTCGGCTATTGACTGTTCTTCTTCCGAAGGCTTATATACGAAAGGTTGTTTGCCTTTTTGGGGAAAAGAGTACAAACCATATCCAGCTTTAGCCAACATACCTTGTTCCACAAGTCGTTTAAGCAGCACATGGGCCGATGCTTCAGATATATCGTTTGTACCTAAAAATTGCATCAGGTCATGCCTACGGAAAGGCTGCCTTTGCAAGGATGCATAATCTAATATCTGTTCTGTTATTGTCATAATGGTCGTATCGTATTTCGGGTGCAAAGATATAACAATTTTGGCAAATTTTGATGGTTTTTGCCAAAAAAGTTATAGGTTTTGAGGTGGGGATAATGGTTTGAGGTTCGAAAGCTTATCAACCAAGCCTGTGCTGAATGAGCATGTTGAGCCTG
>DAIOUZ010000048.1:7262-18330 GCA_036759285.1 Candidatus Limiplasma sp.
CGTCGATTGCTGCAAGGAACCAAAGTCTCTGATAGAGTTTGCCAAGCATCGGGGATTCTCTGACCGATAAGATGAAAAAGAAGATAACTTCATGTAAAAAAAAGGCAAAAGCACTTTTGTTTGAGAAACAATTTGTAATTTTGCAGAGTTAACCCACAAACGAAGACCATAATTATCCCACATATTCGAGATTTTAACTTCGAGATGAATAATAAAATGTATTCTTGTCGTTTTAATGATAATAGATAAGTATATCTTTATGAATTTGGAAATAAGAAAATTCGCTGATATAGATATTCAAGATACGTTTTTTGACAGTTTGAGAACTAGTTATCCTGGATTTAATCAGTGGTTTGCAAGAAAAGCAGCCGCGGGAGAGACAGCCTATGTGTTTTACGATGAACTACAAAAACTAAGTGATTTCCTGTATCTTAAAATCGAAAACGGGGCTGTTACAGATATCGAGCCAAAGCGACCAGAGAAAAAGAGGTTAAAAGTAGGCACCTTCAAACTGAAGTCCCGTGGTACACGTCGTGGCGAACGTTTCATGAAAAAGATTATGGATCGAGCCATAGCAGACGATGTTGATGAGATATATGTTACCATTTTCCCAACTGAAGAATTGCAGTATCTGATTAGTATGTTCACAGCATTCGGGTTCATTCATGTCGCAGATAAACCCCATGAAGAAGGGAACGCCGAATGGGTCTTGGTAAAGGACATGAGAGAACATGTAGGGGATATCGTAAAAGATTACCCATTTGTGAAGACAGTTGGTACCAACAAGCGACTTCTTTCTATCAAACCAATCTACCACACGAAATTGTTTCCTGATTCCATTCTTAAAAATGAGCATTATGACATCGTTCAGGATATCACCCCCACAAATGGTATCTTTAAGATTTATATTTGTTGGATGAAGGATACCGCTACGCTCAAACGAGGGGATAATGTGGTGATTTATCGCATGGGTGATGGCCAAGGACCTGCCTATTTCCGAGCGGTGGCCTCATCCATTTGTACTGTAATGGAGGTGAAAAGATATATTGATTTCAACGATCTTGATGATTTTCTTAAATATACACAATACAGTGTTTTCACAGAGGAAGAACGTCGCAGTTGGTATCGTTATAAGAGTAACTTTATTGTGATTAAAATGCTTTATAATGTAGCATTTACTAGAAAGGTAATTCGAAAGGATCTTCTAGAACAGGTTGGAATATCTAGCGAGGCCTATTGGGGGTTCTGTGAATTGAGCGATAATCAGTACAACAAAATTATAGAATTAGGAGGTGCAAATGAACGTTATTTTGTCGATTAAGCCGCAATTCGTGGAAGAGATTGTAGCTGGAAGAAAAAGCTATGAGTTTAGAAAGAAAGGCTTCAAAAAGAAAGTCAACAAGATTTTTGTCTATGCTTCTAGTCCTGTGTGCCGTATAGTTGGTGAGTTCAAATTGGGTAATGTGCTTGAAGGTTCTCCTGAACAAATATGGTCTTTAACTTCCCAACGATCGGGCATCTCCAAAAGCTATTTTGATGAGTATTTTATGAGACATCCAATAGGATTCGCTCTTGAGATTAAGTCTTTCAGACAGTACGAATTGCCCATTAATCCGTACCAAGTCATCAAGGGATTTCATGCACCGCAGTCATTCTGCTATACGGAGGGATTATCAAATCAACTAATAGAACAACAACAATGAGTCGTTTTACTATATTCGTTGGCGGAGTTCACGGTTCTGGGAAGGGAAACGTGTGCCATTGTTTGAGCCAAGAGATTTTTAGCGATTATGTTTCTGCTAGTCAGCTTCTCCATTGGGCAACGAAAGACAAAACTGTAGAGGATATAGAAGCCAACCAGGATTTATTGACCGTTCTGTTGCCCCATGCCCTTCAAGCAGACAAAACATTTGTCGTTGACGGTCATTTTGCACTTTGGAATAAAGATAAAACTATTGAAGAAGTTTCACAAAACTTGTTCGTGGCTTGTGCTCCAGATGTGATAATTGTTGTAACCGAGAATCCAGAAATTATCGTTGCCCGATTAAAAGAGCGCGATGGAATCGATTATACACAAGAAGAAATTAAACGGCTACAGACCGTGGAATTGGAGAATGCTCACCATATTTCAGACAATATAGGCATCCCTCTATATATTGTACAATCCACGAACAGGGAAGAGATTGTTTCGTGTGTTTTGAAAATTAAGCAGCATATGGCTACATACACTCGAGATAATATCTCATCAAAGATGCTCAAAACTGTTATCTTTCGCTTCGACTATGCAGGAGGAACCGATCTTACACGGTTCGTTAATGAAATCAAGCAATTAGATGTTATAAAGGAAGCTTTCAACTCATTAAGGAAAATAGATGCACCAAGGTACAACATTACGGTAAATACACGTGATATTGAGGCTGGCAGGCTTCCTTTGACCGAGAAGCAGGAAACCGCTATCTTTCGCTTCTATGATTGCAAATACGATGCAGGGTTAAACGTTATTCTTGATGTGTCGGCCACGTCTGTTTGTCTTACCATCGACTGTCGTGAGAACTATCATGGAAGCAAGCAATATACAGAACTGATGGGACAGCTTATTTCAAGCCTTAAGGCGATGGACTCTTTCATTAGCGTCCAAAGGATTGGCATTAGGAAAATTGATGCGCAGGAGATTAGTGAAAGTGAGCGTATCTTTGATTATTTCAGTGAGAATTATGTCGCTGCACAAAGCTGGTACAGGTTTCCTAAACAGCAAATAAACTATGCCGAGTTTTTCCAAATAGGGCGTGTGAACTTCAATGTCGTTCAGCATATAAGCACCAGCAAAAGTGGTAAACCGCAGGCTATTCTTGATGTAGATGCTTTCATTGAGAACGGTGACATCAATTCCTTGATTGATGATCAAAAGAGCTTGGCGGATTTCATGAACAATGAAATGCAAGACAAAATGTTTGAGATGTTTGTGTTTTATGCTTCCAAGTCTTATCTTGAAAAGTGCAAGAATCGGTAAAGGAGGCTGTGATGGATGAAATTGTAAAATCATACCTGTTTGCGGAAGGCGAGGAACATCCTCGTGACGAATGGTCTTACATTTTTGATTTGGTCACCGCACGTAATATTGCGGCCACAAGTTCAAGCACTCGCGAGAACCAAGTAAGTTGGGGACAATTACCGATAATATACGGCGAAGAACTTCATCATGAAGAAATATAAAAAGGAGATTCGGCTTTCTTCATTTAACGACCTTTGTCTTTGTGTTTATGTAATAGGCTATAAGAATATAGGGGAGTCTATTGTCATTTTGTTCAAAGATAGGAATAAGGCAGCATTATCTACTATTTTTTCAGTCGTTATTGATTGTTATAAGACGGAAACTCTTTTTGTAACCAAAAAGATTTTAGACGATAATGGAGTTAAGTCCATAGATGCGGTATGCTGGACTCATCCTCACAGAGATCACACACCAGGTATTGATGAATTGGTTGACAATTATTACAAAGAAGACATGTGGGTGTTTATACCTAAGTTTTACTTTGGAAACATTCAGAAAGACTTGTTGAAAGAGGAATCTAAGTTTACGGAGGAAACCTATGTCTCGTTGAATACTATTTTGAATAACAAAGGAAATCCGACAGAGGTGCGAAAGACTATCATGGCTAATGGAGATATGACCTGCCATTATCCAGTTTTAATGACAAGTGATGATGGGCTTTCACGGGATTTGGATTTTTATTTTCTCACTCCTCATGGAGGATTGACCGATCAATATACAATACCCGGAAATGAATTGAGTCACCCTAATGATCTCTCTATTTCGTTTGTGATGAGCGTTGATGGTTATGATTTTTATTTTGGTGGTGATGCCGAAAATGACCATGTGAAAAACATCGAGAAAGCCATTATATATGACATGAGATGGATAAAAGTGCCACACCATTGTTCACCGGGTGGTAAAGCCATTTGTGACAATTTGGGTAATCGTTTTGATTGTGCAGCTTCAACAGTTTATGCATCTTCTGGTTTGCCGAAGGAAGATATCCAGAATCAGTATGCGGAGAAAGGTCGTTTGTTTATGACTCAAATGAAAGGAGAAGAATTACTTCATGAATATGGCGTGGTAGAATTTGATTATAGTTTTCATAAGGATAATATCCAAGTTGATGTGCATACTTATGGGAATGCAAGAGAGTTTTTAATGTATCCCGGAAATGAGAGCGGAAGTTAATAAGACTAATGTTTTCGCTTGTTTTTTGGTCGGAATAATTGCAGATTTTTCCAACCGCAAAGATAGTAATAAACCATTGTTTGGCAATACTTTTATCCGACTAATTGAAAATTGTTGTAGAAAAGGGATAGCAAAAACAAGCAAACTTGTATGGCGGTGATAGATTTTTTGATTGAGTTTGATGGATTTTCAACTATGAAAATTCAAAGATTCCTTGTTTGATTCCTCATATCAGCCCATAATTCGTAGCAAAGGCTTGGGTTGCTGATTTTTCATATCCCCAATCCGCTCGTTTCAAAATCTTCACCGTATAGTGCCAACTCACATCACGATGCAGCTCATCACGGCTGCAAGGGCTGCGCAGATGGTCTCGACACCGAGCTTGCGGAATAGTTTCTTGCGGTGGTATTTCATCGTGTCAACTGAGCGGAAAAGGCGGTCGGCAATCTCTTCGGTTGTGTAGCCTTGCGCCGACATCACCAGCAGATTTTGTTCGGTTTCTGTGAGGACAACGGGAACGCTGTCGTGCCACTTCCCGTCGGCCAACGAATACTCGCGTACGTCGTGGTTGCTCACGATGCCGTTGCCGCTTTCCGTCACACGCCACATCCTCACATTGCCGAAATCCTTACGCGGTGAGAGCGAGAACGAACAGAGTGCAAGCCACAACTGTCCTTTTGAATTCAGTTCCAGCGGCGTAAGCCGATGATTGACCATACGACTGCAACCATTTTGTATAAAGTGAAAATCATAGCTGATGACAAAGTCCATCTTTTCCGCCACGTCTATCCGCGAAAACTCCTCGAAGCCCGCACGGTTAATTTCGAGCAGCATCGCCTGTTCCTCCTTGGGCACATAGTTGAGGTACAGGGCGTAGCCCATATCCTTCAGCCCTATGGGCGCCAGCAACGGGTTCTCCGAAGCATACAGGAAATTGCGTTTGAAGTAGTCGATAATATAGATGTTGTTGGTTGAGGTTCTTGCGGCAGCGGCCACCGCCTCAATCTTGGGCCACACACGTTCATAGTCGGCCTCCGTAATGCCGTCCACTCGATTTTTATCTATGAAGAAGTCGTCAATTTGAGTCATAACTGCTGTTAGTCTTTGACATAGTAACGGCTTTATGTCGTTTTTATTGACTACCCTTTCGGGTAGTTTTTCGTATGCCATCGGCTGTTTCACCCTTTAGGGTAAGGACTTTCTTGATATGAGACGATATTTTTGCAGCCCAAACAAACACATGACGTATATGATAAAAAAGCACATTCTTATTCTTTTGGCGGTATTAACCTACAGTTTCGGTCAAGCCCAATCTTACTCAGTATCTGGCACGCTTCGCGATGCGAATAGTGGAGACCCAATGGCATTTTGCAATTGCGCGTTGCTTCGGACGGTTGACAGTATGTTTGTCTATGGGAGCACTACTGATGACCAAGGCGCGATGCTTTTTTCTAAAGTGGAACAAGGCGACTACTTGCTACGCATCTCGGCGGTGGGTTACGACACCTACTGGCAGCACCTCAACGTACAGTCCGAAACAGCGTTGGGTGTGATTGAAATTTTCCAAAACAGCACTTCGCTGCAATCCGTGAGCGTCACTGCCCAGCGTCCGCTCTATAGTGCTGACGGTGAAAAGGTATTTTATCACGTGGAGGATGACCCCAGCGTGCAGACCGGCACTATGGCCGATGCGTTACAGAACGCCCCGGGCGTGGAGGTTGACCCTGAGGGCAACATCACCTTGCGCGGCAGCAGCGACATAACCATCTGGCTCAACGACAAGCCCTCGAACCTCAGCGGCGAAGCGTTGAAGCAATACATCAAGACCCTGCCTGCCAGCAGCGTGAAGCGCGTCGAAGTGCTCAACAATCCCTCGGCCCGCTACGGTTCGACGAGCGCCATCATCAACATCGTTACCGACCAGCGTGTACAGCTCAACCAACTGCTCTCCGTCGGCCTCAATGCCAGCACTACGCCTTACCTACAGCCGTGGCTCTCATACGTTTGGGCCAAAGAGAAGGTGAGCGTCACAGCTTGGGCCAACGGCTCTTTCTCGCGCATCAATATCAATAATCACAACGAGAGACGGCTCTATGCCGACGATGGATCGCTTTCGACAGAATACTCATACGATGGTATGGAAACGCAGCGACATGTCAACGGCAATGCTGGAGTGCAATTGTCGTGGAATATCGACAATGTGACCAGTTTGCAGGCATGGGGTGGTATATTCCCAGGTCTCGTCAAGCAAGAGAGCCACTACGACATCGCACGACAGGAATACCTCTATAACGCAGGCGACTACAGTTATCTATCCAACAACCTTGTCAATTCACCGTGGATGGGCGACTTTGGCGGCTTTTATCTCTCGCGGCAACTTGATACACTCGGCCAAAAGATTAGCCTTATGATAAACAGCAACTACAATAACCAGAACACCGAGCGCGACAAGGAACGCCTATACACCGTGATGTCGCAATACAACATGCGCAATCTGCGAAACGAACGTTACCTTTCGTGGTGGACGAACTTCAACCTGGACTATACTAAACCATTCAGTCAAAACACCATTATGGAGACTGGAGCGAGTGCCGTGCTGGGGCGCAATTCGCAGCTTGTGCAGTGGGACACGATGAACTTCGCCACCAATCAGTGGATGCGCGATGCCGACCGCACTTTCAGCACCCGAATGGTGGACAACGAGCTGATCGCCTATGTCACCATGCAGCAGAAAATCCATCGTTTCACCCTCAAGGGCGGTGTACGTGTCTATCGCAAATGGAAGCAGGCCAACTTCACCGATCTACCTGTGGAGACCTCTCAATATGATGTTGACAAGGCGTTTTGGGATTTCATTCCTTCGTTCCACGCTAGCTATGCCACCGAGAACGGACACAACTTCACCCTCAGTTATACGCGCCGCTTTACCTCGCCTGGCTGTAGGTTGTGGAGCACCTACGCTTGGCTGGAAGAAGAGAGTTATGAACTCGGCGACCCCGACCTGCGTTTCAGCCACACCCACAACCTCGAGGGCGGCTGGACGATGTACAAAGGATGGGGCAGCGTGGGGCTGACGGGCTATCTCCGCGCCAACACCGACGAGATACAGCAGTTCAGCGACGTAGCCTATCATCCCTACTATGGCCGCATTGTCAGTTTCAGCCAGTGGGCCAACATCGGCGATAGCCGCACCATCGGTGCCGAGGCCAACCTCACTTGGCGGCCCAAGCCCTTTATGAATATCCGCCTTTACGCCAACTTCTACGACTACTATTACAATATGGAGTTCCGCCCTGGCAAATGGGACAAACGACACCTACCCACCTTCAGCGGACGACTCAACGTGACGGGCAAACTGTGGAATGTGCTGCAAATCTACGGCAATGCCCGCTACTCTACCGCCGCATTGTCGCTGATGAGCAAGAGCCAGCCCTCGTTCCAACTCGACCTCGGAGCAAGTTCCGACCTGCTCAAAGGCCGACTCTCGCTCTTCCTCAACTGGCAAGACATCCTCGCCACCGCGCAGAGCGGCAATGTCGGCCTCAACCTCTACTACCAGTCCAACTACAGCTACACGTGGGGCAGCCGTGCCGTCACCGTCGGTGCCACCTGGCGCATCGGCAAAATGGAACTCCAAAGCCGCGCCCGCGAAGGCGTAAAAGCCCCGACATTATGATGAATAATTACAGCAATGATTACCGCTACAGCTACAACTCACGTTATGTCAGCCTCGGCCTCACCTGGCGCATCGGCAAGATGGATCTCGAATGCCAAAGCCGCCAAGGTGCCGCATATTGAAATTTGCATATCCGCAGGGAATGAATAGAAGAATAGGCTGTAATCTTTACTTTGCAAGTTTTTGTTCGATGCTGTCCTTCTGTGTTGGAGTAGTGGCCGAGGAGTGGTCCTCGGCCGTCTTTTATTGGGAGGTGGAAATTGTTTTCGGGTTATCGTGTTAGTGAAATGGGACTTAAAAGACAATTGGGATTAAAATGAGCGACAACAAGGATAGTGTGAAGATTCAGCATTTGATTGACGAGGCGGAGCGGCTGCCGAAGGATGAGGCCATTGCTGTGCTGAGGGCGGTACAGGCTACCGTGGCAGGGGAGAATGGCAACTGGAACCAGGTGGTTGGAACGGCCATCGAGCGCATCAAGGAACGCAAAGAGACGGCAGAAATACACAGTTCCTACAGGATTTCAAGCCGACAAGTCACGACTTTCGTGAAGCTGTTCCGCATTGTCTATGACCTGCACATCTTTGAGACCGCAGATGGCAGGTATGTTTCCAACTCGGAGGATTTCATCAACGACTTGGCGCTTTACTTCAACACGGAGATAAAGCACCTCAGGAACCTTTTGTCGGCAGCCAAACGTACTGGCAACTTTATGGATGTGTTCGACAGGCTCCACGACCTTGCGCAAGCCTATTATGAGAAAGGAGAGGGAATGAATGCGAGCAAAAGGGTGGAGGCTCGTGAGAGCCAACAAAGGATAGATTTTGATGGTTTTTAATTATACGTACAATTGTAGTATAATTCATGGTCCAACACAAGGCCTCATCTTTGCCCACGATTTAACCGTCGTGGGCTTTTCTTTTATTGGTACCGTGAAGGAGGCCCGCGCCAAAAACTTTAAGCGTTATGTTAGACACCATTACCTTTGACCAACTTCCCAAGGCCGTCGGCGACATCCTCGACGGCATCGCAGAGCTTAAGGACATCTGCAAAGAGCTTCGCGACGATAACGCCAAAAAGGACGAGTTTCTCACCATTGAGCAACTGCAAGCCTACCATCCTGACCATCCGTCGCTTCAGACGGTGCACCGCTGGAAGAGCCTCGGCTATTTCCCTTTCTATAAAGACCCGGCCACGCGACGCGTGAAGTTCAAGAAATCCGATATCGACGCTTGGATTGCTTCAAGCCGCCACATGTCGCGCAAGGAACAGAATGCGCTGCACGATGCGCAAATCCTTGCCAAGCGCAATCAACAACTGACTGGAGGGCTTGACGATGAATGAGGACCTGAAGAAATACCCTGTGTTGTTCGACTGGATTGAGCTGACGGATTTGCTCATCATGCTCCACATCACCAAGAACACCCTCAAAGAGTGGTGTTCGGAAGGTGACTTGAAGTGCAGCCGCATCAAGAACAAGACTTATTTCCTGCGCCAGGACATCGAGCGCTTCATGTATTCACACTATCAAAACTACAGGCCATGAACATGGACAAGACTAACGCCCCGGCGATGTATTTCTGGGGCACTCCGAACAACTACGCCGTGAAGCCTTCAGCCAAATGCGACCTGAAAAACATGCCAGGCTTCAACATCTTCAGGCGACCCATCACGAACAAATACCCTTATCAGGTGGTGAACCTGATCGATGTGTTCAACTACATCATCAGTGACTACGCCAAAGACCGCACCTGTGAATATCGCTCGATCAAGGATGAGCGGTACCGACGACAGTACAAGTCGGACAAGTTTGACTACTGCACCTTCTCCGGCGTCTTTTCCGTCCGTGCCGACAAGGCCATCATCCAACATTCAGGGTATATCTGCCTCGACTTCGACCATCTGAAGGATGTGGAGGCTGTGTTTGAGGCTTTGAAAGAAGACCCTTACTTTGAGACGCTGCTGCTGTTTCGCAGTCCGTCGGGCGACGGACTGAAATGGGTGGTCTCGTTCACGGATTCCTTCCTCCGATACGGCAACGACGGGGAGTCTTTCGGAGAATACCAGGTTAGGTTTTTCGCCAGCCTCTACAACTACATCTTCAACCACTACGGCGTGGAAGTGGACAGGCATTGCAGGAACCTCTCCCGGGCTTGTTACTTGCCGCACGATGCGGAAGCCTATCTCAACCCCTCGCTGTTATGAAGGACGCAGTTTTCAACCCTTCCGAATGGGACGCTGCGGGCATGGATAAGGTGAAGAAGGCACCTTCTCCAGCCGTCGGCGTGTCGGCGCAACAGGCGGCCATCCTTGCCGTGGTGGAGGCCGTGGAGGCCTCGGGCATCGACATCACGGCCAGTTATTCGGACTGGTTGGCCATCGCGTTCGCGTTGGTGTCGGAGCTGGACGAGGACGGGCGTGAGCTGTTCCATCGCCTGAGCCGCTTCTATCCGGGCTACGACGCTGCCGAGGCCGACCGACAGTATTCGGCCTGTCTGCATGACGGCAGCCGTGAAATCAGCATCGCCTCGCTGTTCAGTATCGCGAAGGCACACGGCATTCGGTGGGCTGCGGGCGGCCTGTCTCCTTCCTCGTTTTCCTCACGAAAACGAAGTGAGGAAATTGAGGAAAATGAGGAAGTGAGGAAAATGGAGGCCGTACGCATCGGCACTTTCTCGCAGTCGGTGAGGGCGCAGCTGCCGGGCATCCTGAAACGCATCGTGGCGGATGCCGTGTCGGAGGTGGATGCTGACTTGCTCATCCTGGGCTCGCTGACGGTGTTTTCGGCCTGTATGCCGAATGTTTACGGGGTATATGACCGTCGGGAGGTGTTCGCCAACCTGTTCCTGTATGTGACGGCCAGCGCGTCGTCGGGGAAAGGACGACTATCGCTGTGCCGACACCTGGCCGCTCCGCTGCATCGGGAATTGCGGGAGCAATACCGCAAATCGATGGAGCGGTACAAGCAGCAGCAGGTGCAGTATGTCATCAACAGGAAGAACGGCGACATGGAGGAGCCGCAGGAGCCGCCGTTTCTGACGCTGTTCATCCCGGCCAACAGCACGGCGACGGTGGTGTATCAGACTTTGTCGCAGAATGACGGAGTAGGGCTACTGTTTGAGACCGAGGGCGACACGCTGGCCAACGCCTTCAACTCGGACCTGGGG
>DAIOUZ010000049.1:0-10144 GCA_036759285.1 Candidatus Limiplasma sp.
TCCGAACATTGAGGCGGGTTATTGGGGAAAGACCGTTTATGTGTACTTCCACGAGTATATGGGTGAGTGCGTCGTCAGCATCAGCAACAGACAAGACCACGTCATTTTTTGCGACACCGTAACTTCGGGATACAACACAGGAACGCGATTCTATATGGGCGACCAACCCGTGAGCCGCTATCACCTCGTCATCAGCAACGGCATCGAAAAGGCCGAGGGATGGTTCAACAACTTCCGCATTGTGGCGCACAAGCCTTAATAGAGGATTTAATATTCAAGATTCAAAGATTTAAAATTCAGTTTGTTATGAAGAAAGCAGTTTTCATTCTGTGCCTATTGGCGGTGGCGCTGACATCCTGCGACCCAATGTTTGACATTTCATGCAAACTCGTTAATGACAGTGGTCATGCCGTCACCTTCATTTCCGTTGTCCAACCCGGTTTTTGGTATGACCATCCTGACGGCATCACCCTTGAAAAAGCCAAAGACACCACTTTCTATAGTGTGCAAGGATTGGGAACAGCAAGTTTTGAAATGGCAAAAGGGAATTTGCTTTCGAACATCTATGGCGAAACCGTAACCTTCACTTTTGACGATGGCAAACAATTGGTTTACACAAAAGAAGAAGGAAACGGCCCCTACGATTTTGAGGGCGAGCACTATGTTTGGACAACAAAACGAAGCCATTTTTTCCTTATGAATTATGATGGTTTTGGATGCCTTACCTACACGATTACCGAACAGGATTATTTCAATGCCCAATAGTTTATGAAGAAACCATTTCTCATGGTGTTCTGGCCGCATTAAGTGGATTAAAATTCAATATTCAAAGATTTAAAATTCAAATAGTTATGAAAAGATTTGTTGTTTTTGCGATGCTGCTTGTCGTCGTCTCGATAAGTTCGTGCATCAAATGGAAATGTTGCATCAATGGTGACTTTGTACAAGTCTATAAAACCAAAGGCGACTATACCAATAATGCTTACGTCCTTTATAACAAAGACAAAGACTACATTTTCGGCTACTATGACGACGTCGACACCACGCTATTTCCCATGCCGCTGTATGGAGGCTATTATCTTCATCACGAAATGTCGCCCGATGCCGCATTTCTTTCCATCAGTCCAAAGGAATACAATGAAAACGTAATGAATTATTCGATTGATACATTGAAGCAAATGATTATTGATGACGACCCTTTCATCGAGTTTTTTAGTGCCACTGACAACTACAATCTATATGACAACAATAGCAGCAATCCGATGGGCATCGATACAGCCTACATCAACCAACTTATCAAGCAAGGTAATTTGAAAAAGGAATTCAAGAAGGTGAAGTGAAGCCTCTGTCGGTCGGATTTGCAAATCCATCGGAACTGAAGAATATTCTTCCGAAGTTTTGTATTTTTGCCCCGACAAACCATTTCAACAATTAATCATTTAAATAACAGCAGTATGAAAAAAGTTTTACTATTCGCAGCAGCCATGTGTTGCTTGATATCAGCCTCCGCACAACATTTCACAAGAGATCCAAAAACTCAAAAGTCATGGCAGGATA
Organism: Candidatus Limiplasma sp.; assembly: GCA_036759285.1. Lineage (GTDB taxonomy): Bacteria > Bacteroidota > Bacteroidia > Bacteroidales > F082 > Limimorpha. The sequence goes on from DAIOUZ010000049.1 coordinate 1,558, forward strand.
AAATTAAAACGATAGAACAACTGAATCGTGACAAGAACAATTTCACCGAGAAGTTGGATAGCATCACTGCTGAGGAAACAAGGATATTGTTCGATTATGACAGCCATTTCAACTGCACTCAAATGTATAGTTATTATTATTCCGAAAACAACTGGCAGTTAGATATGGGCTATGACTATACCTATGATGAACAAGACCGGGTCACCTCTATGGTAACCTACGCCTACAACGAGTCACCTTCAAAGGAAGAATACGCCTACAATGAGCACAACTTGATTGAGGAACAGCTTTACTATGATTGGTGGAGCGATACCTGGCATCTCACTGGAAAAGAAGTTATCGAGTACGACGATTTCGGCAATATTCTTTCATCTCAGGGATTTAGCTTTGAAAATGACATTTGGACAGCATTCGAAAAGACAATCTATGAGTACGAAAACGGGCTCCTCGTATTGGAAACTTCCTATCTTCTTCAAGTGGAAATGGAACCTTACCATCAGATTGAATACAATTATAATTCCTTAGGCCTTTGCTCGGAAAGAATCGAAAGCCATTGGTTCGGCGAATGGGATCCATGGGAAAAAGTTGAGTATTATTATAACGGGCAAGCCCTTTGCTCGGAGGAAATTGCATTTGGTAGGGCTGATGACGATTGGGTGAGTATCCGCAGATACACATACGAATATGACAATAAAGGAAACTGTGTCCTTAGGACGTTTTACAATCATTACGATAATTCACCCGACTGGATTAACTCGGATAAGGACGAATACTTATATGATGACAATGATAATTGCATCACTCATAATTCCTATTACTATGACCACCTTTCTGAAGAATGGGAGTTGGATTATTGGGACAATTTAACTTACGATCTAACTTCGGATGCGAACGCTATCGCGGGGCTACTATTAATTTGGGAGGAATTAAAAGAAGAATTTTTATTAGAGACCATCCATAACAAGCTCGAACAAATTGTTATGTATGGAGATTATGCCGTTGATTTTCACTATTCATCAACTATTGGTTTGAACGAATCTGTCGGGTCAAAACTGGCTATATGGCCTAACCCAACGACTGGATCACTAAACCTTAACGTTGACGGTCTCCAGCAAGTGGAAATCTTCAGCATGGACGGCAGGCAGGTGATGCACCTTGAAAACAGCGTTGAAACCATCAATGTAAGCGCCTTGGCCAAAGGTTGCTATCTGCTGAAAGCCACTTTCGTTGACGGCAGCAAGGTTATGCAGAAATTTGTGAAGGAATGATTTTCTCACACAACAAGTGTAGAACTTTGGGAATTACGAAGTCGGGAGAGTGAAACACGGCTTTCCATGACATTTTTTCTGAAGTATTAATCTGTTTTTATGATGAAAAAACAATACTTTTGCATCGACAAACCTAATTATTAATTTAAATACTATTGTTATGAAAAAAGTTTTACTATTCGCAGTGGCATTGTGCTTTATGATTTCGGCACAGGCACAAATCAAAACGAATGAATCGACTGAAAATCAGTTGAAATCAAGAGTCAAAAGGGTGGAACAGCTCAACCGCGGCACTGAAGTTTACACCCAAAAAATCGACAGCATGATTATGGAGTCGACCATGACGACCGTCTATTTCCAGTATGATGAGCGGTACAATGTTTCGAAAGTGGAAATGTCTCTATTGATGGGTATGTTTACGACAACCATCGATTTTTTCTATGACAACCAAGACCGCTGCATCAGAAGAATCGAAACCAGCTATGATGGTAGCAGCGAAAAAGATGAAATCAGTTACACCAGCCAAGGCTGGGTTTCAGAAGAAGTCCATTATGAAAATGAGGATGGTGTTTGGGAGGAAGAAAACAAAACCGTCTATGAGTATGACAACGATGGCAATGTTAAGGCTGCCACAGAATTGGATTATGAAGATGGTGCTTGGATAAACCAAGAGAGAGTGGAATACACCTACCAGGGTGGCAAAATGGTTAGCAATCTGGAATTCTATTGGTCTGTCAATCTTTGGGTTGAAATCCACAAGACAGAATACCAATATGACAACCATGGCGACCTTGTCGAAGAACGTTATTACGATAAAAATGGCGATAGCTGGACCGATGATGACAAGATTGTTTACTCCTACGACGAGAACCATAATTGCGTGAAGATGGTTGAATATGATTTTTCGTGGGATGATCAGGATTGGGAAATCGACAATGAGACCGTATTCAGCTATGATTTGACGGTTTCCAGCAGTGAAATTGCCGGCCTTAACTACTTTGAAGGAGACAATGTCAGCATTCACAACAAGTTGCTGGCTTATGAAGAAACCGATTATGACGATGGCTTGGCTCAACAGACCATCAAGGGCGTTTTGTACTATTCGGCGGCTACTGGCCTTGGCGAATATAATGAAAGCCAACTCGCCATTTGGCCCAATCCCGTTTCTGAAACCTTGAACCTCAACGCCGAAGACTTGCAGCAAGTGGAAATCTTCAGCATGGACGGCAAACAGGTGATGCGCCTTGGAAACGGCTCTGAATCCATCAATGTGAATGCCTTGGCCAAGGGCTGCTATCTGCTGAAAGCCACTTTCGCCAACGGCAGCAAGGCTATGCAGAAGTTTGTGAAAGAATAATATTCTCACGCAACAAGCGTAGACTATAATAATCGAAAAAGTCGGGAGAGCGGAATGCTTTCCCGACTTTTTTATAGCCTATTTGGTTTTTATGTCAAAAAAATTATTACTTTTGCATAATTATTTCTACATAAAACCATGATGAATCCATTTGTAACCAAAGGCTATGTTTCGGCTAAGTATTTCTGTGACAGGGAGAAAGAAAGTCAACAATTGCTGCGCGAACTAGAAAACGGCAACGATGTCGCTTTGATTGCGACCCGTAAAATAGGTAAGTCGGGACTGATACATCACTGCTTCAATGCTTTCGACTTGAAGAAAGACTACAATCTGTTTTTCATAGACTTTTACTCGGTGGGCACGTTGCGCGAGATGGTTTTTATGATGAGCCGTGCCATCGTCAATGCCCTCGCTCCGAAGGGGGCGGTTTGGTTGCAACAATTCAGTGCTGCGGTCAGGTCGATGGCTTTTGTGATGACCACCGACCTAGCGGGGCTTCCCAAACTCAACATCCAGTTGGGCGACATCCGCGAGCCACAAGTCTCGTTGGAGGAAATCTTCCATTATCTTGAACACTCCGAGCGGCCAAACATCGTCGCCATCGATGAATTTCAGCAAATTGCCAAGTTCCCCGAAAAGAATGTGGAGGCCTTGTTGCGCACTTATATCCAGCAATGCCACCGAAGCAAATTCATCTTCGCGGGCAGTCAACGCCACCTGATGGGTGACATTTTTACTAGTGCAGCACATCCATTCTATCAAAGTGCTTCGGTGATGCATCTTGGTCCTATCGACAAGGAAAAATACTGTGAGTTTGCCTGCCATCATTTTGCTGAAGCAAACAAATCATTGGAATCCAATGTGATAGATGAACTATACAATCGCTTTGAAGGTGTTACTTGGTATATGCAGAAAACGTTAAATACCCTCTTTCTGTTGCCAAGCAAAACCCAACGTTACGGCGTTGACGAAATGGAAGAGGCCATCCAAAATATCATCGACACTAACGACTTTACATACGCCGAGAAGATGTTTCAACTGCCTGAAAAACAGAAAGAACTGTTGTTGGCTATCTCTCAGGAAGGTAAAGCTACGAAAATCACTTCGGTCAATTTCGTGAAACGGCACAAGATTTATTCAACCAGCACCGTGCAGTCAGCGTGCAACGGATTGTTAGAAAAGGAATTGATTACGGAAGAAGCTGGTCAGTATTTCGTTTACGACAAATTCTTCGACCTTTGGTTACGACAGAACTATTGACTCAACTGCTTTTGCGTAACCTTCCATTCCTAATCCCGAAATGCACTTCATGCAAGCCTCGGCGGTGAAAGAATGCCTGCGGTAGGGCTCCCGTTTTGAAATGTCGGAGATGTGGACCTCTACCACGGGTATGCCTATGGCGCGGATGCAGTCGGCGATGGCGATGGAAGTGTGGGCGTAGGCTCCAGGGTTCATCACCACGGCATCATATTGACCGTCAGCCTCTTGCAGCTTGTCAATCAAAACACCTTCGTGGTTCGACTGGAAATAGGAGAGTTCATGCTGGGGGAACCGCTCGCGTAGTTTTGGCAGGTAATCCTCAAACGAGACATGACCGTAGATTTCGGGTTCGCGTTTGCCTAATAGGTTAAGGTTGGGGCCGTTGAGAATAAGGATCTTCATCTGAATGATTTTTTGCAAAAATAACGTTTTTTGTCGGTTTGAGGATTTTTTCGTCTCGAAAAGTTGGTGTGTATCAATTATTTTTCTATTTTTGTGCAAAATTCAGGTAGTCATGAAAATCATTACATTAGGGAAGACCAACTTGAAGGTGAACAAGAATGGCTTCGGTGCATTGCCCATTCAGCGTATCAGTGAAAAGGAAGCCGTGTATCTGTTGCACAAGGCATACGACAACGGCATCAATTTCTACGACACGGCACGCTTTTATACCGACAGCGAGGAAAAGATAGGCGCCGCGTTTGGCGACCGTCGCAACAAAGTGCTCATTGCTTCCAAAACGGCTGCGACCAGCATCGAGGAGTTTTGGAAAGACCTTCATACCACTTTAAAGAACCTAAAGACAGACTATCTGGATTTGTATCAGTTCCACAATCCCGATTATTGTCCGCGTCCTGGCGACAAACAAGGGCTTTATGATGCTATGAAAGTGGCCAAACGACAAGGCAAGGTGCGTTTCATCGGCATCAGCAACCACCGTCAGAATGTGGCGATGGAGGCTGTCGAGCGCGACTGCTACGACACGTTGCAATATCCTTTCTCCTACCTGTCGTCTGCGGAGGACCAGAAAATTGTGGAGGCTTGTTTCAAACACAATATGGGCTTCATCTGCATGAAAGCCTTGGCGGGAGGACTCATCAACGATTCGGCTTTGGCTTATGCTTTCCTCAACCAATTCGACCATGCTCTGCCCATCTGGGGCATACAACGCGAGAGTGAGTTGGACGAGTTCCTGTCCTATCAAGACCATGAGCCTGAGCTGTCTTCCGCTTCGTGGCGCAAGATTGAAAAGGAACGCGCTGAGTTTTCGAGCGAGTTTTGTCGTGGTTGCGGCTATTGCCAGCCCTGTTCGGTCGGGATCGATATTGAAAACTGCGCCCGTATGAGTCTTTTCCTGAAACGTGCACCGTATAGTGTCTACCTCACCGAAGAATGGGCGGAGAAGATGAAGCTCATTGAGAAGTGCAAGCACTGCAACCAATGCAGCAGCAAATGCCCATACGGTCTGGATGCGCCTACGCTTTTGGAACAGAACTACGAAGTTTTCAAGGAGTATTGGGCCAAGAAACGCGCTGGAGAACTTTGATTTGACTTATGTTGAAATATATAGAGTATTATTAACCAATTAATTAAATATTTATGAAAAAGGTTTTGTTGACTTTTGTTGCAATGTTCTTTGTTGGGCTTGCATCGGTGTTTGCGCAAAATGCCAGTGATACCATTGCAGTGGAAAAGAACAAATATTATTATCATGGCATGCAAATCGAGTCCATGCGCCAGATCAAATCCCTTGTCGCTAATGACGAATTGGCCCTTAAAGAGGTGAAAAAGGCAAGTGTGGCTTCAGGTTTTTCATCCGTGATAGGTTATTTGGGAGGTTTTGCCATAGGATATGAAGTGGGTAGCATGTTTTTCGGCAAATTTAATCCATATATCTTTGGTGGCGGTCTGGCTGTTGCTGGACTGAGTATCGGGCTTGGGGTCGTGTCAAATAATCATCTGAAAAAAGGTGTTGCCATTTATAATGCCAATCTAGGCAAAACATCATACGGAGGTGGCGTCGAACTCGATTTCGGCTTGACACCGGGAGGTGTCGGGCTAACACTGAGTTTCTAGCCTGTCAGAAAAAGAAGAAAAGCTCCGTTTCAAAAGAAGCGGAGCTTTTTTCGTTGCGGTCTGAAGGATTACTTCAGCGGGGCAGGCGTGTGGTACTCGCGGGCACCCAGTTCTTTGTCGAGCATAATCATGCCACCGATGTGGTCGCCAATCATTGTGGCTTGGCGCACCAAGTCGCGGGCGTTCTCTTCTTCTTCCACCTGCTCGTCGATGAACCAGGCGAGGAAGTTGGCGGCAGCGCGGTCTTTGTCTTCGTCGGCGATATCGCACAGGTTGTTGATCATGGCAGTCACCTTCTTCTCATGTTCGAGGGTGTCCTGGAAAGCGGCCAAGACGGTCTTCCATTCGGTCTGCACCTTGGCGATGGGGGCGAGGATGACCTTGGCATCTTGCGAATGCATGTAGTTGATCATGATGGCGGCATGGGCTTGTTCCTCAAGGAACTGCACCTTGAACCAGTGGGCAATGCCTTTGTAGCCTTTTGCGTAGATGTCTTGCGACATGCTCAGATAGAGGTAAGCCGACCACATCTCAGCATTGATTTGGTCGTTGATGGCTTTGGCTAATTTCTTGCTAATCATAGTGTTCAGTTATTAGTTGATAGTTGTTCAGTTATTCAATTGGCTTTCAGCAATCAGCAGTCAGCTTTCAGCTTTGGTCGAAACCGTGCTGATAGCTGATGGCTGAATGCTGACTGCTTCTTATCCAAAATAGCGTTTGTATAAACCCTCAAAGCCTTTGCCGTGGCGGGCTTCGTCTTTGGCCATCTCGTGGACGGTGTCGTGGATGGCGTCGAGGTTACGTTCCTTGGCCACGCGGGCAATGCGCATCTTGTCTTCACAGGCACCGCATTCGGCGATCATGCGCTTGTAAAGGTTGGTCTTGGTGTCCCAAACCACGTCGCCCAGCAGTTCGGCGAACTTGGCGCAGTGTTCGGCTTCTTCAAAAGCATAGCGCTTGAAAGCCTCGGCAATCTCGGGATAGCCTTCGCGGTCGGCCTGGCGGCTCATGGCCAGATACATGCCGACTTCGGTGGCTTCGCCCATGGAATGTGCGTTCAAGTCCTTGATCATGTCTTCGCCTGTGCCTTTGGCGATGCCAACGACGTGCTCGGTGACAAAGTTCAAGGCAGCGCTTTCGTCAACGACTTTCCATTCGACGATTTGTTTGCATTGAGGGCAACGCTCGGGTGCCTCTTCTCCTTCGTGTACGTACCCGCAGATGGGGCAGATGAATTTTTTCTTCATGATTGTTCTGTATTGAATTAATGAGTTAGTTGTTTCCAGTAATGCAAAACGCAAAGATAGACATTTTTCTTGTAACTAAACAATTATTTTTTCGTATCTTTGCATTTTATTTTTGAAGACAAACATCCATCCTTATGTTGAATCGAAGATTTTTGAGAGTCAAGGTGTTGCAAGAGATTTACGCCTACCACCAGTCGCATAGTACCAATCTTCCGCAGTCCGAACGCCATCTGCTTGAAGAGGTGGAAGACCTCTACAAGTTGTTTGTGTATCAGCTTTCTTTCTGGGTTGAGGTGAAGCAGTTTGCCGAGCGTCGTATCGAGGAGAACAAGCAGAAGCATTTCCCGACCGAGGAAGATCTGAACCCCAACTTGAAGTTTGTCAACAACAGGATTCTCAATGCTTTGGAAGACAACAAGCATCTGTTGAGTCTGGAGGAGAAGTATAAGATCAATTGGGCTGACTCAAGAGAGGATTTTATTCGCAAGTTATATGGGAAGATGCTCGAGACGCCAGAATACCAAGAATATATGTCCAATGGAAAGGACAGTTTCAGCGACGACAAGCATTTCTTGGTTACGATGATTGATACCTATATGGCGGAAAACGGTTTGCTTTACGATTACTATTCCGACCGCGATCTTTCGTTCAACAGTGATTATCAGTTGGCCATTTATCTCCTTTGGAAATTCATGAGCGAGTTGCCGACCAATTTCGACACTTCCAGCAAACTGCCTCCGATGTATAAGGCCGAAGATGAGGATAAGGAGTTTGTGATCAAGTTGTTTGAGAAAACCATCCTTCATGCCGATGAATATCGCGAGTTGGTGAATGTCAATATCTCCAATTGGGATTACAACCGTCTGGCTTTGATGGACAAGATCTTGATTTTCATGGCCTTGACCGAATTCTGCGAATTCCATTCCATACCGGTGAAGGTAACTATCAACGAGTATATCGAGATTTCAAAGTTCTATAGCACACCTGAAAGCCGTCGTTTCGTCAACGGAATGCTCGACAAGCTGGCCACGCAGCTGAAAGAAGAGGGCAAACTGGTTAAGACGGGCTTGGGGCTCATTGAGAAATAAAACCGTTGTGGCACAATAATATAAAACGGTGTCCGTTATCTTAAAAATGTAGCAATATGAAACGATTTGTTTATATATGTATGGTTGTCTTTTTGGGTGTCAGTGTTTTGCGCGTTGATGCCCAGGTGACTAACGGTACCTTCCGTGCTTTGACCGATGCCAACTCGGCTCGTGTGGTGGCTTTGGGCGGACTGCCTTTGCCTGTGCATGATGGTGACTTGCAGACGGCAGTGTTCAACCCTTCGGCCATCTCGCCTGAGATGAACAACCAAATGACTTTGTCGTATGTGG
>DAIOUZ010000049.1:10154-10545 GCA_036759285.1 Candidatus Limiplasma sp.
CGGTGACTTCAATGTCGGGACCAACTTCGCCACGGCGCAATACAGCCACACCTTTGAGCATTTGGGAAGTTTTGCCGCTTCTGTGCAATACTACAACTATGGCAACATGCAATATGCCTCGGAAAGCGGCTATACAGACGGCAGCACATTCAACGTCTCCGACTATGCCGTCACCCTCGGCTGGGGACGCGAACTGACCGACAAATGGAGCATCGGAGCCAACTTGAAATATGCCGGTCTTCAGTATGAAAGCGGTCGCGCAGGTGCCTTGGGTGTGGATGTGGCGGCCACTTATTGGTCGTATTCCAATTGGGCCTTTACTTTGGCGGCACGGAACATCGGCAGGCAGTTATACTGCAAGGAGATGTATTTGGAAGACAAGTGGTTGCCT
>DAIOUZ010000049.1:10555-11001 GCA_036759285.1 Candidatus Limiplasma sp.
CGTGGCAGCCACCTATTGGTCCTACCATAACTGGGCTTTTACGCTTGCTGCACGTAACATCGGACGTCAGCTGTTCTCTGTCGAACTGAACACACTCGACAAATGGCTGCCATACTCCGTTGATTTCATGGCCTCCAAGCGACTCGACCACCTGCCGCTGACCATCATCATGGGTTACAAGGACATTCAGCATTGGAACAAACTTTATTATGACCCGCTCGACCTGGCTGGCTATTATGACCCCATCACGGGTGATTACAACGAGCCTTCGAAGGCAGTCAAGTTCTTCACCAATTTGGGCTGCCATTTGGTCATTGGTGGCGAGATGGCCTTGGGTAAGAACCTGGTGCTGAGGGCTTCCTATAATTACGAGACCTATCGTAATATGGGTGTGCCGGAAAAGCGCAGTTTGGTGGGCTTCTCGGCTGGTTTCGGTGTGAAAATCA
>DAIOUZ010000049.1:11011-18250 GCA_036759285.1 Candidatus Limiplasma sp.
GAAAGGTGTTACCATTATTATAAATGCTGAATGTGGAATGCTGAATGCTGAATGCAGAATAACCCCATTCATCATTCAGCATTCATAATTCATAATTCAACAATATGTATCTCCACGAACTCAAACTGACGAACTTCAAGAATTGCGAGTCGGCGGATTTGCAGTTGTCGGAGAATGTCAATTGTTTTGTGGGCCTCAACGGTGCGGGGAAGACCAACATTCTCGATTCCATCTATTACCTTTCGTTTTGCAAGAGCTTTTTCGGAGCCACCGACAAGCAGAACATCCGCCACGAGCAGGATTTCTTCGCCATTCACGGCGTGTATTCGCATGATGGCAAGGATGACGAGTTGGTGTCGTGTGTGCAGAAGCGTGACCAAAAGAAGTCGTTCCGCTTCAACAAGAAGGAATACGACCGCCTCAGTGACCACATCGGCAAGTTCCCTTTGGTGATGATTTCGCCTTACGACCGCGACCTCATCAACGAGGGCAGCGACCTTCGCCGCAAGTTTATCGATGGCGTGATCTCGCAGTTTGACCCATTGTATCTCAACGCTTTGCTGAAATACAACCGTGCCTTGCTCCAGCGCAACATGCAACTGAAGCAGTTTGCAGAGAGACGTACCTTTGATCGCGAATTGCTCCGTCTTTGGGAAGACCAGTTGGCGCAACATGCTTACGATATTCATGCCAAACGCCATCTGTTCTTGGAGGAGTTTCTGCCCATCTTTCAGCATTATTACGAGATTGTCTCGGGCGGCACGGAGAAGGTGAATGTCATCTATCAATCTCGTTTGGATGAGAAACCACTCAACGAATTGTTGGAGGAGAGTTTGATGCAAGACCGTTATTCGGGCTACACCAACGTGGGCATCCACAAGGACGACTTGGATTTTGCCTTGGACGGCCATCCGCTCAAACGTTTTGGCTCGCAGGGACAGCAAAAGTCGTTTGTGGTCTCGATTCGCTTGGCGCAGTTTGAGTTCAACTACCAGAAGATTGGCTACAAGCCCATTCTGCTGTTGGACGACATCTTCGACAAGCTCGACGACCAACGTGTGATGAAGCTCGTCCGTTTAGTGGGTGATGAGCATTTCGGCCAGGTGTTTATCACGGATACACAACAGGGTAGGGTGGAGAAGCTGTTTGAAAACACCAACATCGACCACAAGATTTTCGAAGTGGTAAAGGGTGAAATCAAAGAGATAGGAGGCAGCAATGGTGTACTTTGACGTCAAGCCGCTTGGCGATCTCATCAAGGAGTTCTACGAACAACACCGAGGCTCGGACTATTTGGACGAAGTCAAGATTATCAACTCATGGCCCAAGGTGGTCGGACCTTTTATCGCCTCGCACACCATCGACCTTTCCATTAAGGATGGTAGACTGTTTGTTCGCGTCGACAGCGATGCCTTGCGCAGCGAATTGAGCTACTCAAAATCCTTGTTGATGAAGAATTTGAATGAGATGGTGGGGAAGGAGATGATACACGAAATCGTGCTGAATTGAAACCTACCGTTTGCAAATTAGCTTAAACTCACAATACCTGCATTTTTTGTCGTCTTCGGCCTGGGTAAAGGGAATACGTGGGTCGAGCATTTCTGAAACCACGGCTTCGAGCATGGCTTCCATGTCGTTGATGAAAGTGCTGTCTTCCAAAAAGTTGTTGTCGGCATCAGCGTCTTCTTTTTTAGGAGAAGCCTTGGAGAGTCCGAATTCTATGTCGTGAGCGTATTTCAAGCCATGGATGGCACCGGTTACCTGCTCGGGCGAAAGCTTAGGGTTCTCTTTGATATACAGGTATTTGTAAAGAAGTAACTGCAAAGCCTTGTCAGGGATTTGTTTCAGATAGTCGAGGTCACTCTCACTATGATGGCGAATGGGGACTTTTAGGTCGGAACTGTCGACGTGGCCGGTTTTGTAGTCGATGACGCGAACAATACCATTGAATTGGTCAATGCGGTCGGTGCGGCCGTAGAAAATAGCAGATTGAAGCCTTGCTTTCAGTTCGCCTTCGGTTTCCAAAATAATCAAAGTGTTGTTTTCCAATTGTTTGGAAGTGTAGTTTAGGTAGTTCTTGAGTTGTTGCTCAATAGTGACGCGGTTCAAATAGTTGAAGCCCACATCAGGAAGGCCGTTGGGTAGGTTTTTCGCGATGGACATAGCCAATTTCTGCTCCCATTGTGGCTTGATAACTTTGTCAAAAAGCGCTTTGTCAATGATTTGCGTTTTTCCGTCTTTCGGCAGATAGTCGGCAAACAGAAATTCCAATGTGTCGTGGATGATGGTGCCAATGACATTGACCCCCGTGTCTTCCTCAACACTGTTGTCCTCGATTTGGGCGATATACCTCAGATAATACTTCAACGGACAATTCAAATAAGTGGATAAAGCGGAAGGGGAGAGGCTTTTCTCTTCGATGAGGTAGTGAAGACGGTCTAAGGCGTTGATTTTCTGTGCGCTGAGTTCCTTTATTTCCAAAGATGACTTGGTTATGCTGCTGAACGACTCCTCTACTATCTTGATGTTGGCATTTTTGGCCAGCTCGTGCTTGATTTGCAGGATGAAACGACTGGCCTCGCCGCCTGAGGTATCTCCTAAATTGTTATAATACAAATAAATGTCCTTTCCGTTTTGCAGCAAGCGATAGAAATGGTAGGCCACAACAGCCTGACTTTCTGCATAGCCGGGCAACCCACAGGCAAAGCGAATAAACTGGGGAATGAAACTGCCTTGGGATTTGTCGGGTGGCAAGATGCCTTCGTTGACGCTGAGCACGTGCAGCTGCCTGAGGTCGATGTTTCGGGTCTCAAGCAAACCCATGATTTGAAGCCCATCGGTGCTGCTGCTGTTCAACTTGACGGTGGCGCTGGACGATAACAAGCGGTAAAGGATTTCAATGCTTTGTATGTCTTTGACATACTTTGTGTTACGTTCAATGATTTGATTCAGGCGACTGACGATTTTTCCATGTTCACTTAACTGGTTGAGAAGGAAAGTCAAGTCGTCTTTGTCGGCTCTTTCCAAAATCGTGCGTGAAATGAAAGAAAGAACTTGGTCGATAGATTTCAGTACAGACTTGGGCGTTTTTGCCTCTGAATCAAAGAGTACGATGCTCAGGAAAGCTTGTATGCCAGGTGTTTGCTTCAATTCGTTGAGGTCGTTTTCCTCGAAGATGAATTTGCCTTCAGAAACGACTTTGTTTTTCCAGCGGTTGAAGACGGCGTTCTCAGCTTTTGGGAAGATGATTTTCAGCAGTTCAAGGTCCATGAGGTGGAGAACGGGCCAAATGTACCAACCCTCGGCCACACGCTCGGTTCCGTTATCGTTGATAGTTCGTGAAATCTTCGGTCGTCTTCTCAGAGAGAGGTATTCGTTTATGAACTGATTTACAGGTGTTTTTGCAATCGGATAACCCATCGATACCTTGAAATCTTTGTAAGCCTCGGTGTCAGGGATGGCATTCAAGACCGGAATCAACAGGCGTTCGTCGGCAAGGATGACGGCTTGATTGCTTTTGTTGCTTTCCTGTAATTTGGCTTGCAAGGCCTTGGCCTGCATCGCGTTACCGCTGGCGCTGATGATGTGGATGGTTTTGGTTTCAGTAGAAAGAGCATTGGTAATGCCCTTTTCAATCCATTGCGAATGAAGCTTTTTGTACTTCCGCGCAAAAATTCCTGCCTCGTTGTTTTCGTCGTCGACATAATAGGCGTCGTAATCGAACAGAATCTCGGCCTTACCGTTGCGTATGAGCGTGTTGATGATGCGTTCCTCGGTGGAGGTCAAGGCGTTGAAACCGGCGAAGATGATGCGCCTTACGCCGATTCTTTCAACCAATTCTGTTTCGGGCAATTCAGACAAATACCTGGTAATCATGCCGTAATAGCCTCTACCTTGCTCGGACAGCCTGTCGCGGAGTCTGAGGTAATAATCGTAAAGCGAAGAGAAGAATTGCAGGTACTTCAACTCTTTTTCCTTGCTCTTTTCCTCGTCGAAGTTCCAGAGCTCCAGCTTTTTGTTGTCCAAGACATAGTTGAACACATGCTTGGCATCGATGCCGTATTGGTCGATTTCGTCAAAGTCCTTGGCCATCTGTGCCGCTTGGCTGCCGAAAACACTGAGGTCGCTGTTTTGCTCTTTGTGTAGTTGGGCATCAATGTTGATTAATTCAAAAAGCAGGTCGATGTTGTCGGCAAGGGTGATGCCGCTCCATTGGGTTACGGCTTCTTCGATGGAGAGCATCTGTGGTAGCCAGATGGTTTGGTTACAGTTCTCTCTGAAGGCATTGCGCAGATAAAAGGCGGCACGTTTGTTTGGAAACACAACGGTCAGTTCCTGTTTTGTGAGATCGTAATGGTTTTGGATATGGTTCGCCAGTTTGGATATGAAAGTATCTTGGCTCATCTCAAAGTGTATTAAGGTGGTTTTCAGCGGCTTCCAATTGTTCAGGCTTGCCTAGGTCGAACCAATAGTTGGGTTGGATGGGTTTGGAAATGATGCGGTTGGTTTTGGCTAAGTAAAGGTACAGATCAATGACACTCTGTGGTTTACATTCAAAATCAGCAAACAAATCGCTGCGGAACAAATGCAGTCCGCTGAAGGCCATTTCATGGTAGGATAAAGGTCCCTGAGCCTGCGGTCCCTGAGGCCCATCGAAGGGTCGAAGGGCCGGTTCACATTCGTCCACCCATTTAAACTGTTGCTCTGCCTTATTCATCCATCCCACAAGCTGATTTTCATTGTCAAACAACAATTTTCGATTAGACTCGCGGTCTTGCGTCAGCAGCCAAGCATCATCACCAGATGCCAGAAATTGTCGGCTCAACTCGCCTAGGTTCACGTCGCTGATGATATCTACATTATGCACCAAAACGGATTTGGAATCTTTGAAAATTGGGGTGGCTTGGATGATACCGCCCCCCGTGTCCATCAGTTGGTTGCGTTCGTCGGAAATCTGGATAACGGCATCGAACTTGTTATGTGATACAAAATCAATGATTTGTTCACCAAAATGATGCACGTTGATGACAATGTGATAAAAGCCGTTGGCAATCAGGTTCTCGATACAATGCTGCAACAAAGGTTTGCCATTGAGGGCGACCAAGGCTTTGGGTTTGTCCTGAGTCAATGCGCCGAGGCGCGTACCGAGGCCTGCGGCCAAAATCATTGCGGTAGTGTCGATCCTTGGACTCATAAGCCAGTCTCCTCCGTGATTTTGCGTTCGATGTGGTTCAGTTTCAGGTGGATGTCGGGATAGGTCGCTTTGAGCCATTCGTATATCGTTTGCGCGAAAAACACGGAACGATGCTGTCCGCCCGTGCAACCGAAGGAGACCATCAGGTTGCTGAAATGGCGCTCGCGATAGTTGTCGACGCTTTGTCCTACAATAGCTTTCACGTGGTCGAGGAAAACATGGACGGGCGGCTTGGCCATAAGGTAGTCAATGACTTCCCAGTCGCGGCCGGTCTTGGTCTTGAACTCGGGCTCGCGGCCCGGATTGGGCAAGGCGCGACAGTCGAACACGAAGCCGCCACCGTTGCCGCTGAAGTCGTTGGGATAGCCTTTTCGGAACGAAAAACTGTTCACGGTTACAGTGAGTTTAGAGTTTAGAGTTGAGAGTTGAGAGTCAGTTGGAAGTGGATAGTTGAGAGTGGAAAGTTGGGAGATGACGTTTTGGAGTTCTGGGTAATCGTTTAATGGGTGTTTTTCGTTCCAAATCTTCAATTCTTTCAAGGCATAAGGGATGCTTTCGATGAAATGCGACTTCTTTTGAATCAGGCCCCTGAAACCGTAGGCACCAAGGACTTGCAGCAAGCGCAAGTACACGAAATAAGGTTGATAGGTGTCAAATTTCACCTCTTCGGGGTCGACGAATTGCTTCAGCTCTTCTTTATAGTATTGGATGAGTTCACCGCGGACAAGCTGCGGGATTTGTGCTTTCACTTGATAAAGCAGTGAGACTACATCATAGTTCAACGGGCCTTTCCTACCGCCTTGGAAGTCGATGAAATACAACTCGCCATCCTTCACCATGATGTTACGCGATTGGAAGTCGCGGTACATGAAGAAGTCGCAAGGCGCTTGGCTGACGAAGTTGGCGAAGGCCTCAAAGTCCTTGCCCAAGCGTGTCTCGTTGAAGTCGATTTCCTCGTGCGGCTTGACGAAGTAGTATTTGAAGTAGTTCAAATCATCTATGATGGCCTGCCGGTCGAAACGCTCGGTAGGGTAGGCCTTGCTGTAATCCAAGCCTTGGTGGCCCAGCACTTGCAGTTTGACCAAATGTTTCAAGGCTTGCTTGTAAAGTTGGATTAAGGTCCCTGAGCCTGTCGAAGGGCCGACTGCTACCAGTGACCTCTGTACATGCGCAAACAAGTTGTCATCCCCGAAGTCGCATTGCAAATAACAAGTTCTCTCTTCGTTCACAGCAAAAACTTCTGGCACATTCAGTCCCAAGCCATGGAAATGCTTGCTAAAAGTCAAAAATGCCTCGTTTTCCTCCGTGTTTTCGCTGTAGGTGCCTATCAATGTACGCTTATCGGTGATGATTCGGTAATACTTCCTCGCCGAGCCAGAGGCTGCGATGGGAAGGATTTCCATAGGCGTTTCTCCAATGGAGTGGGTCAGTTCTGCCAATATGTTTTGAATATTAGTGGTTTGCATATATGCTTTCTCAAATTGAATAATTGCAAAATTACGAGTATTTAGTAAATAATTGAAATTTGAGTGTTTTTTTTTTGTAAAAATAGAAAGAAAAGTATTAGTTTTGCGGAATAATTATTCTCAAATAAAAACACATTAGTTATGCCATCTAAAGTATTTATTAGTTGGGGCGGAGATCTGAGCAAACAATTGGCAGAGGAAGTAAAAAACTGGCTTCCAAGTGTGTTACAATTTGTAAAACCTTATTTTTCACCCGATGATATTGAAAAGGGGACGCATTGGGAGTCAGATATTGCTTCAGAATTGGCAAGTTCTCAGATTGGAATTATATGTCTGACGAAGGACAATATTAATCGGCCTTGGATATTATTTGAAGCTGGGGCTTTGTCAAAAAACTTTGGAAAGGCGAAAGTGTGTACAGTCCTTTTTAATGTTTATAGTACAGACATTACAGGACCATTAACATGTTTTCAAGCAACAAAATTTGACAAGGGTGACTTTAAGAAATTAATTAAGACGATAAATGATACCGGTGGGGATTCAAAGCTGGATCCTATTGTATTAGATAGTGTGTTTGAA
>DAIOUZ010000050.1:0-18050 GCA_036759285.1 Candidatus Limiplasma sp.
TTTGCTGATGAACATATGAGTAGTAATGATAGATCGGTAACTGCTTTTAATTCTTTTATCCGATTACACAATAATAATGCAAACTGTTTAACTGCATATAATTGTATTATTTGTGGGAATAGTGAAAATAATTATTGTAATGTGATTGGAGGTAGCAGTGTTGTATATAATTGTATTGGAATAAAAGACGGCTGTTCATCATGGCCGTTCAATAATATACCTACTTATAATTGTATGGAAGTGGATGATTATGATGATGTGTTTGAGGAATTTTGGCCAAATTTCATCTTGAAAGATGAAATCGCCACGAGCTTCATGGGCGATGACGGCACAGAGGTGGGCATTCACGGCGGATATATGCCTTACGACTCGCGCCCATCTTACCAGATTGTGAGGCACTACAGCGTGCCCAAAAAGTCGGACAACGAAGGCCACCTCAATGTGGAAATCGAGGTTTACACCGAAGAAGGAGAATAAAAAGAACCCAACCAATCATTTGAGTTATGAAACGTTATCTATTAACCATAGTATGTCTGCTGATGGGCTTCGCGCTGAAGTCGCAGTCGGTCTACACTTGCCAATATTGGTTCGATGAGGACGACGGGCAAGCCGTAACCACGACTTTTGGCGGCGACATCTGGCAGGCGGCCATAGATGTTGGCTCGCTTCCCGATGGGGTACACACCTTGCATTTCCATGTGGCCGACACCTCAATGAACTGGAGCTCGCCGCAGAGCTTCCTCTTTATCAAATTGACTCCCGTTGCGGAAGTTACCGATGTGGTCTGCCACTTCTGGTTTGACCAGGATGATGACAACCTGCAAAGCTATCCGTTTGGCAACGGCATGTTTCCTCTCAGTGTGGATGGCCTTGCCGATGGCATACACACCTTGCACGTGATGGCTGAAGGCAACGATTTGGCTTCAACGCAGAGTTTTTTGTTCATAAAGTTGACACCAGAATTGCCCATCACCCAAGTTCAGTACCACTATTGGTTCGACTGGGACGAGGACAATATGCAGAGTGGAACGTTTGGCAACGGCCTGATGCAATTGGACGTGAACGACCTTGAAGAAGGTGTGCATACCCTTCATGTGATGATGGAAGGCAACGAATATGGTGCTACTCAGAGTTTCTTGTTCTTCAAGAAAGAAATAGAAGCGCCTTCTGATGAACTGACCTATTTCTATTGGTTCGACGACAATGATGCCAACATTTGGAATGGCACACTCGGCGACGGCATCCTTCCTATGGACGTCAATGGTCTTGAGGAAGGCGAGCATGTGTTGAACATCGTGATCGAGGGCAACAACATGACTGCCACACAAAGTTTCGAGTTCACGAAATTGCTGCCCAGCCCTTGTCCTTATCCTGACAATTTAGAAGCGGTGTTGAACGACACTTCCTTCATTTCGTTCACGTGGACTTGCCCTGGCGATAATTTCAGGTTCAAATACTACACTTCCGACGACACCACTCCCATTATTGAAGATGTGACGGGCCATTCGTATGTCTTGAACAGTCCAGCACCGAGCACCTATTATTGGAGTGTGCAGAATATCTGTTCCGAAGTCGATACGGGCTATTTCATTTCAGGCCCAGATATCTTTGTGCCTCATCAATTCCACATCATCGCTTCAGTCTATCCCGAAAACTCAGGAACCGTTATTGGAGACGGATGGTATGCTGAGGCTACAGAAGCTACCCTTTCGGCTCAGCCCAATGAAGGCTATGTATTCCTTCGTTGGACGGAAGCAGGCGAGACGGTGTCGGAAGAAGCGGATTATACGTTTACCGTGACCTCGTCGCGAGAATTCGTGGCCGTTTTTTGCCCTCAACAGATTGGCAACTTCACCTACATGAGTCCTGCCGATGGATATGTCAATCACTATGCCGAGGCCGATTTCTATTGGGATGCCGTTCCCGATGCCGACAGATATGATTTCTATTTCTGGCAAGGTGAGGGTGAACGTCCCGAATGGCCTGTAGCAACCGACATCACTTCCACAACCTATCATGTTGAAGGTTTGGAGCATGGCGAGACATACCACTGGTGTGTGGTGGCCAAAAGTGAATGTGCAGAGCAGGAAAGCGTCATTAGATCAATCACTTGCCAACTAACTCCAGCCATGAGTGTACTTCCCGTCGAAACGCTTGATTTTGGTGAAGTTGAAGTGGGAGAAAACCGCACAAAGGTCATTGCCATTTCGGGAACCGCGCTTTCGGAAGAGATAAGCTACACTTTCCTTGATGGCTCCTTTGGTCAAGATGCTGATTTTTTCAGCATTACGCCATCCGGAAATTGGAATCCTTTTAAAGGAGGCTCTTTGAATGTCACATTCACGCCTGAAAATACTCAATTGTATTACAACACGGCTGTGTTGATAGCTTCAGGTGCTTTTATTGACACCGTTTATTGTGAAGGCAGTTTGGCTAACCGATTCGTCTTTTCAACTAACGTAGAGGAGCAGATGTATTCAGCTAACGACGAGATTACCATTACTGGCCATGTGGAAGATGTGTTGGGCAATGTCGTTGCCAACTTGGACGTGGAGGTGTATCTCATCGTTATGGGAAGCAGAATCACTATGCCAACCGTTTCGGACGAGAATGGAAACTATAGTGTCAATTATACTCCAAGATATTCCGAGGCAGGTTATTACCAAGTCGGGTCGTGTGTCGTAGGAGAATACTCGAACACGGTGCATGACACTTTCGATATCCCAGGCTTGAGCTTTACATCGAGCGACTTCATTACTTGGGAGCCTTATTTGAACGACACTGTGACAGGTGTTTTGGAGATAAGGAACCGCAGCAGTATTCCCATCAATAACATCCATGTTACTCCAATCTCTCTGCCTGATGGATGCAATGTCAGTTTCACTACCATTGACCTAGGTTCGTTGGAAACGGGACAATTGCAATATGTAGTCACAGGAAGCGAACTGTCTACTGGTTACAATTGGGAGGAGGCTACCTTTGTCATTTCGAGCGACGAAGGCATCACCATGAACCTGACTTGCTATTACTATTGCCATCAGGGAAGGGGCGAGTTGGCTGTGTATCCGCCCTCCTTCGTGACCACGATGAGAAGGAACGTGCAGAAAATGCTCTCGTTCCAAATCACCAATAACGGCCACGACGAAACCGGCCCGATTACAGTCAGTTTGCCTAATGTGGAATGGATGTCCGTTAAGGGAAGCGCCACATTACCTTCCGTTGCAGTAGGCGATTCGTGTTCCTTCACGATACAGTTGTTCCCTGACGACAACGTAAGCCTGACCCAATATGAAGGTAGCATTGCAGTGAATTGTTCCAATGGCAATGGTATTGCGATTCCGTATGTCATTGAAGCCACTACCGATTCTACAGGAACTTTGGTTGTGGATGTTACCGACGACTACACCTACAACACGAATGGAGGTTTTGGACCGCATTTGGCAGGTGCGCAAGTCACCGTGACGGGATATTATTCTTTGGAGACGGTAGCCCAAGGCCTGACCGATGAAAACGGACTATTCACCGTGGAGAACCTTCCTGAAGGATTCTATGTATTGAATGTTCAGGCTCAGAGCCACAGCGAATACAACCGTGGTATCATCTATGTCGAAGCGGGAAAGACCAACCAACAAGAGATTTATCTCCAGTTCCAAGCCATTTCGTATTCATGGATAGTGGTTCCTACCGAAATACCAGATGTCTACGATTTTGAGTTGGTTTGCGATATTAAGACGAATGTGCCCGTGCCAGTGGTTACGATCGATTGTCCGAAGTTGATAGACACGCTGCCATACGGAGGCTCAGAGCAATTCAACATTACCATTACGAACCATGGTCTTATTGATGCCTATGAAACCCAAGTGATAATGCCTACAGAATTTGAGGAGTACGATTTCAGTCCATTGTTCGACTTCATTGACACCTTACACGCTAAAACAACTGTTGTCATACCGTGTACAGTGACAAGAACGCAAAGAAACAGGGGTAATTCACGTGAATGTGTAACAGGTCTTCCAAAGACCTTTAGTTGGTATCACTGCAACAATGACAAACAATGGGTGGAACATACTTGTACGCTCAATATTGGAACATACTGCACTGGTTTTGGTCCAGGTTCCGTTACCTTACAAGGACCTTTGGGTATAGGTGGACCTTTTGGACCTTATGACCCAGGTACTCCTCCAGGCGGTACTACCACAACTGGGCCGGTATTCCCACCGACGGGTCCTCAAACTGTTAGGCCTACTTTTGATATGGATGAAATTGCCACAACATCAGATGATGATTGTACCCCTTGCTGGAAGGCGGCATTGTCAATTGCAGTACATTTGGTTTCCGATTATTTTGGCATTCCTGTTCTTCCAGATGCTGTTGATTGTCTTATTGATAATGACGATTTGTTTTCGAATGGCCCTCTTGCGTTTTGTAAAACAATAGCTGGGTGTGCAGTAAATGCGGCCCTTGGTGTTGTTGGTGACAAGTATGGAGGATCTCCGTATAAAATGTTTAATTTCGCTCAAGAAATAGTAGTAATAGCAGATAGAATAAGACATTGTATCACCTTTAATCCAGTTGTTCGTGATAATCCTGAATTAAGTATTATCCTTGAACAATTTGAGCAAAGTGGCATTTATTACCAGTCATTTATGAATCAATTTACCAATTTGTTCCAAGATGAGGAGTGGCTGCATGAAGATAGGCTTGATGTATTCCTCACAGATTTCGAATCTGTCATTGATCCGACGAGTCAGTTGGTTTCACCTCAAGCAACACAACAATTGGTAGAGACTTATGATTTAGAGTATGTCAGCGATTCTATCATTCAACGTTTTGTTGACCGTTGGAACAGAAGTGTTCAATACTGGAACGAAGGCATCCTTACCGTTGCAGACTTGCCTGTAGGATACGATAGTTGTTTTATCCAATTGGATTCATTAGCGTTAGTACCAGCACAGCAAGCTCTTGAAACGGCGGAAGCTTATGGTTTTGGTAGTATCAGAGAGATGTTTGAATATTCATATAATGCATTATTGGATGCTGCTCAAGAGCACAAAAACGATGTCTGTGCTAAAGTCACTGTAAGCTTCAAACAAAGAATGGCCATGACCCGCGAAGCCTTTGAGGGTACATTGAAGATCTTTAATGGACACACGATAGATCCTATGGAAGACATTATTTTGAACATGGTCATCAAAAATGTGGACGGCATGGATTGTACGGACTTGTTCCAAATCAATGTCAGTTCATTTGACCAAATCACGGGAATTGACGGCACGGGGTCGCTCAATGCACAGCAGGAAGGTGTCATCCGACTGATGATGATTCCGACTATTGCTGCGGCTCCTGACACCCCGCAAGTCTATTCTTTCGGAGGCTCATTCAGCTTCTTGGATCCGTTCTCGGGAGAGGAGATGACTTATCAGTTGTATCCTGTTGAACTCACAGTGAACCCAAGTCCCGACCTGCATGTTGATTACTTTGTACAGCGGCATATCATTAGTGATGACCCACTGACAACCGACACCATTGAAGCTACCGAACCAGCCGAAATTGCCATGATGATTAGAAACGTCGGAGCAGGTGATGCCAACAATGTATATCTTGAGAGCTTCCAGCCTACGATTATCGAGAATCAGAATGGTCTTTTGATTGATTTCGAAATAGTTGAAGCTGCCATGAACGGTGAGCAACGTCCTTTGGGCTTGCTTGATATTCCGTTTGGCACGATTCAAAGTCAGTCGGCAGGCATTGCTGAATGGTATTTCACCAGCTCGCTGATGGCTCGTGTCCTTCGTTCAACACCGAATGTGATTCATAATGACAGTTACGGTAACCCGAACTTGAGTTTGGTCACAGAGCTTCATTCACACGAACTCATCAAGGCAATTACTGCCTACAGTTCTTTGGACGATGGCATCAACGACTTCTTTGTCAATGAAACGACGGATTTTAACCATACGCCTGACAAGATTTACTTCTCGCATGGTGGAACGGCAAATGTGAAGAAAGTGTTGGTTGCTGATACTGAAGGAGTTTTGTCCAATGAGAATAATACAATTTTGTTGAGTGTTAATCCAATAGCAGTTGGTTGGAACTATGCTTGCCTTGATGATCCGGGACAAGGATTGTATGAAATCATCAGTTGCACAAGGAATGATGGTCAACAGATTCCGCTCAGTAATGTGTGGGTTAGCCATGTAACCATGTTTGATGATGATGCTCCTATCCATGAGAACAAACTCCATATCGTGGATACGATTCCTGTTGAGCAAACGACCACATACACATTAATTTATGCCAATGAGATTTCCGATTTTTGCATTTTCAACGGCAATGTTGATGAGTATTGGTCGAACGCCGCTAACTGGGAAAACAACATCAAGCCGCAAGCTATTGATGAAGTTCTCATCAACGGCATCTGTCAGCTTGACGAGGATGCTACCGTTTCTTCTTTGACCATCGCAGAGAGCCAGTCACTGACCATCCCTGAAGGCCAAATCCTGACTGTTTCAGACAACTTGGAAAACACGACTGCGTCAAGATTAATCATAGAAGAGGGCGGACAATTGATGCATGCCAACGCAGGTGCTCATGCCACGGTTAGAAAAGCTATTGCGCCTTATACCACCAATAATAACGGCTGGTATTTCATAGCTTCCCCGCTTATAGACAACACAGCTGTAACGGCCGTGAACAACATGCTCAGCAACACCTACGACTTGTATTATTACGACGAGCCAACTTATTATTGGATGAACCAGAAATTTGCCGATAATAACTTCACCGAATTGGAGAACGGAAAGGGTTATCTGTATGCCAACAACGGAGAGGTCATTTTGGAGTTTGTAGGCGAACTTCAAGACGGTTCTGCCATGGTGAATATGCCGTTAAGCTATACCACAGACATTCCTTTATCGGGTTTCAATCTTGTGGGCAACCCGTTTGCACACAATGTCACCTCGTATACTTCCATAAATGTGGCTAATGGCTGCTATGTAATGAACGAGGCCAAGGACGACCTCATCGTGAGCGAAATCGATGAGGCTAATCCGCTGAAACCTGCCGAGGGCTTTTTTGTGAAGGCTACGGATGTTGGGGCTTCCATCACTTTCAATCCAGGTCGTAGCGAAACGACCAATAGAAGTGGTTCCATCCGCGTGGAGCTTTTGGATGATGGCAAACTCATCGACCGTCTCATTGTGAAAATTGAGGGTGAACCATTGGAAAAAATGTCGCTTAAGGAGCAGCGCACCAAGCTCTTTGCCATGCAAGGCCAGCAGGAAATTGCTATCGTGCCTTGCGAGGGCAACGAACAGCCTGTCAACTTTAAAGCCGCGAAGAATGGCACTTACACCATCAATGTGAACACTAATAACTTGGAGTTCAACTATCTTCATCTCATTGATAATCTTGCAGGGGTGGATGTTGACTTGTTGGCCCTTCGACGGGCTCAGGGACCAATGAGTTACACCTTTGAGGCCAAGACAACTGATTACGCTTCGCGTTTCCGTCTGGTGTTTTCTGTGTGCGGGGACGCAGACGGCGACGATGTGCCTTTTGCCTTTATCAATAATGGGGACATTATCATTATTGGAGCTGAGGCTGGTGCCGTGTTGCAGATTGTGGATGTGTTAGGGCATGTCATTGTTAGTACAGACGTTGCACGCAACGTCTCTACAAACGGAATGACACCTGGTGTTTATGTCCTTCGCCTGATTAATGGTAACGACATTAAAACCCAGAAAATCGTCATTGATTAATTTTAGCTGTAGGGCTGTCACACCGTGGCAGCCGATAATATGGCAGCCGCTGTTGAACTACAACGGCTGCCATTATTTTGACAGATAGGCGTTATTTTTCATTTTTTGCCCGAGCAATGAGAATAATTCCTATTTTTGTCCCCAAAGATTTAAAAACATTATGTGTATGAACAAGAAAACGCTACTACTTTTCTTCTTCGCCTTGATGATTTCGCCTTTTGCCGCCCTTGCCCAGACGATTACGGTGAGCGGTAAAGTCATCTCGAGCGATGACGGTTATGGATTGCCGGGTGTCACCATCCAGGTGAAAGGCACTTCAACGGGAACAGTGACCGACATTGATGGTAATTACACATTGAAGGCCGACAGTCAAGATGTGTTGATTTTCAGCTTTGTAGGTTACAAAACCAAAGAAGTGGCCATCAAAGGCAAAACCAAAATCAATGTGACCCTTGAAACAGATGCTCAGATGCTCGATGACGTGGTCGTCACGGCGCTCGGCATCAAACGTCAGAAGCGCGAACTGGGTTATGCCACCGAGGAAATCGGAGGTGATATGATTGCCAAGTCGGGCTCGGGCAGTGTCATCAGCGCTTTGAGCGGTCGCTCGGCGGGTGTACAGATCATCAACCCCAACGGTGTTGACGGCAGCTCGTCGCGTATTACCATCCGTGGTAACAACAGCATCTTTGGCGACAACCAGCCGCTTATCGTGGTCGACGGTGTGCCGATGACCAACGAAGGCGGTGTCACCTCTTGGAGCGGTGGCCGCGACTGGGGTACAGCCTTGAACAACATCAACCAAGAGGACATCGAGAGCATCGACATCTTGAAAGGCCCCACGGCAGCGGCTCTTTACGGCTCACGTGGCGGCAACGGTGTGGTGCTCATCACCACCAAGAAAGGCTCAAAACAACGTGGTCTCGGCATCAGCTATTCAGCTGGTTTCAAGCTCACTACGCCTTATCTCTTCCGTTCGGTGCAGAACAAATACGGTGCAGGAGGTCCCATCACCTTCCACACCCCGACCTTGACCCCCATTGATGGCATGTATGATGAAAACGGCAACCAAGTCTATGAGTATCCGGGCATCTACAGTGTTGATAACGGTCCGGCAGGTGAGCCTACCAACACCACCTTCGGCTATTATGGTGGCGCCCAGAGTTGGGGTCCCGAGATGAATGGCGAGAGCGTCCTCTGGTGGGACGGAGAAATCCGCAAATATTCACCTCAGCCCGACAATCTGAAGATGCTCTTTAAAAACGGTCATACCATGAACCACAACGTGGCCTTCCAAAATGCCGGCGACTTCGGTAGTGTCCGTGTCTCCTTCACGGACTCGCGCACCGATGCCATCATCGACAACTGTAACCTGCGTCAGACTACCGTTAACGTGGGAACGTTGCTTAACGTGTCGGAGAAAATCAAGGTCGATGTGGCATTCACCTATTTGGATTATTTCCGCCTGAACTCGCCCGAGATTGGTGAGTCGAACAGCAACTTCAACAAAGGTCTGCTCTACAGCTGGCCCCGTAGCTGGAAAGGCATTGAAAGCATGTCTTACGAAAACGAGGACGGCACGATGAACACCTTCGACGGCTATCCTTACCCTTATATCTACAGCAGCACCTTCTGGACGTTCTACAACAACAACACGACTCTCAACCGTGACAAGATGTACGGATCCATCCGTTTGTTGTATGATATTACGCCTTGGCTGTCTGCGAGCGCAAAAGTGGCCCTCGACTGGACGGGCGACAACTATATCACCAAGCATAAGCCCACCACCATCACGGGCTTAGCAGGCGGCTACTACTCAAAGAGCAAGTCTTCCTCGCTCACCCGCGACATGGACTTCTTGATTACGGCCCACAAGGACAAGATTTTTGGTTCGAAATTCAATGTGCGCTTCTCTGCTGGCGGTGAGCAATATTACGGTTATCGCGACGGCATCAATGGCACTTCAGGCACTTGGGCTTATGCCAATCTTTACACGATTTACAACTACTCCAATGCCTCCGAGCGCACCTTTGGCGAATCGAGATGGGAGAAACAAGTTAATTCGTTGTATGCTTTCTTCAACCTGAGCTACAGCGACTGGCTGTTTTTGGATGTGACAGGTCGTAACGACTGGTCCTCGACCTTGCCTTCCAACAACAACTCCTATTTCTATCCTTCCGTCACTTTGAGTTTTGTCCCAACCTCGACCTTCAAGAACTGGAACTGGGGTCCCATCAATTACTTGAAACTGAGAGGTTCATGGGCACAGACCGCCAGCGACACCGAGCCTTACCAGTTGACATATACTTACAACACCGGTTCATTCGGACACCAACTTTCAGCAACCCTGCCGACTACCGTTCCGCCTTTGGAATTGAAGCCTCAGCGTCAGCGCAGTTATGAACTTGGTTTGGACCTTGGCTTGGGTGCCCGATTCAACTTGGACTTCACCTATTATAACATCTACAGTTGGGACCAAATTTTGTCCTCGCCGCTCGCTCCTTCATCGGGTGCCAGCAACGTGACCATCAACACGGGTGTGGTGACCAACAAAGGTATCGAGGCCATCATGACCTACGACATTGCTCAAGGCAAAGACTATGGCGTTCAGGTGGGATTGAACCTCGCCCGCAACAAAAACAAGATTGTGGATCTGGCAGGTGCCAACATGTACACGCTTTCCGAGATTTGGGGCTCGAATGGTCCCGCTGTCGCTGTGGAAGAAGGCGACGAATATGGCACCATCTACGGATGGGATTATGTCTATGAATACACCATGTCAGACGGCACAGTTGTCGGACCGTTCTACGATGAAAACGGTAAACCAATGCCCTTGCTCAACGAGACAGGTACCACTTATTTGAAAACCGATAACCGTGTGCCGATAGGCAACTGCGCTCCTTTGGTGACGGGTGGTATCAATCTGAGAGCTTCCTATAGGAATTGGTCGCTTTATGCCTTGATTGATGCCAAGTTGGGCGGTCAAATCTATTGCGCCTCTTACGTGGTGGCTATGCAGACCGGACAAAGCCTTGAGACGCTCTATGAACGTGAAGGCAACGGTCTGCCTTATTACGAAAACGGCGAATTTTTGGGTAACTACGGCATCATTTTGCCAGGTTACTGCATCAATACCGAGACGGGCGAGGCTGTTGAAAACGAACATGTGGTGCATTACCTTTACAAATATATGCCCAACTTCGGTGGCTGGGGCAACATCCTCAGTACCCCGGGTATCGTGAACAACACATGGATCAAGATGCGCGAACTCTCACTGACTTACGACTTCCCACGCAAGTGGTTGGACAAGCAGAACCTCTTCAAGCAGGCCTCCATCTCCCTGGTGGGTCGCGACTTGTTCTATTTCTACAAGACCCTACCCGACAATATCAACCCCGAAGGTACCCAAGGCTCGGGCAATGCCCAAGGTTTGGAATATGCTTCTTATCCGGGCTCACGGTCATACATGGTCACACTTAAAGTCAACCTCTAATTCGAATCACCATGAAAAGAAATATTATCATCATTTGTGCAATCGCTTTAATAGCGAGTTCATGCACCAAGAACTTCGAAGAGATGAACCAAGACCCGTTCTCGCCGACGGGAACGACCGTCGAAGCGTTGTTTAACGGCGTGGTGAGTTCCCTGCAGCAGAGCATGAACGAACAATTCTATCTTCAAAACGAGATTTGGTATCCCGAAACAGAACTTGGTGCTTTGACTTCCGAGGCATGGGGTAACTCCCAAATTGGCACCGCAAACGTATGGTCGGACTATTACCTCATGCTGTCCAACATCCGTGAATTGGAAAGACGTTTAGATGCCTATGATAGGGAGCAAGGCGATACAGCCATGTGCGACAAGGTGCGTGCTCAGTTGAATATCATGAAAGCCTATCAGACCTTTAAGGTCACGGATATCTTCGGCGACATGCCTTACACCCAGGCAGGTCGTATCTGGGAAAATGCCTCTTCGCAGGCTACCATGAAACCCGAATGGGATACCCAGGAGAGCATTTATAAGTCACTTTTGGAAGAGTTGGTTTGGTCGCGCGACCTTCTCCATGCCGACTCTGTCACCACCGCTAGTGGCAATGATTATTATAAATTGCCTTACGACGTACTGCTCAACAACGACTACATCCTTTGGTCAGAGTTTGCCAACTCGCTCATTCTGCGTCATGGCTTGCGCATGTACGAAAAGGATCCTGAATATGCCACTCCTTTGTTGGTAGAGGCCTACAACTTCATCTACTCGAAGATGAGTACCTCAGGAGGCATGGCTACTGGAGGTGGTATCTGTTTGTGGCCTAGTGTGTTGGGTACTAATTGGGATATCAACTGGTCTTTCCGCGAGCACAAAAACCTTCGTATGGGTGAGACGGTGTGGAGTTGTCTCTCCGCAACTGATGACATGGACGGCAGCGGCATCTTCGACTACCGCACTTTCCTCTTCTTCGACACGAGCCATAAGAACGACAGCTTCCCCGATGGTGCCTGGCGTCCTTTTCCGCAGATTCGTACCCTCGATACACCTACCGAAGGTGGTTCGCCTTACGCCCAAAGCCGTGATGGCAGTTATACTTTTAAAGGCCCCTCATGCTTGTTCTCCCCCTTCAACTACTACCTCACCCGAGATGAAAAATATGTACCGCAAATTCTGGTTACCTATGCCGATGTGCTCTTCATGAAAGCGGAGATTGAGGTTAGGAATATCGGAGGTATCACGCCTCCGTTGAATGCCGACGAGTCTATCCGCTCGGGTGTTTATCAATCGTTCCTGTTCTGGAGCCACATCCCGCAGCAGACCAATCGTTGGGTCTTTTTCTATCCGCAGTACACCAGCTATATCGGAAACCTTGATATCTGGGCTTGGAGCAACAATATGGCAGCCAACGTGATGAACTATGCCGTGTGGATGAATCCCGATTATGACGGCAGTCAGGAGTTCTACTTGAAGATGATCTATCAGCAGCGTTGGCTCAACCTCTTCCGTCAGCCTTGGGAAGCCTGGGCCTTGGCGCGCCGCACCATGGCGACGCCGACCACCACCGACCATGCCAAGCTGACTTCATTCCGTATGGAATATCCCCAGAAGGAAATCGAATACAACTATGAGAACTACACCAAGGTATTGGCCAGGATGTCGCATGGCGACACGCGGCAAACGAGAGTTTGGTGGAATGAATAACGATTGAAAACGAAACCACCCTGGACTTCAGTTCTGGGGTGGTTTCATTGGGAAGTGTCACGTAAGTGAGTAATATGAACAAGTGCTTGAATGTCATAGGTGTAATGTTGGTACTGCTGCTTTTCCCCTATTGTGGAAGACGGGATGCACGACAAATAGAAGGGCATGGTAGTATTGCTCATGCGGCATTGGCCGAGATTGACTCGCTGATGTGGCGGCGGGCTGATAGTGCTTTTGTGCTGCTGCAGGAGTTTGTTGTTGGTCCTGAGGCGGAAGAACTTGATACCTTTGACGGGCACTACTGCCAAGTGCTGATTTCGGAGTTGCTTTATAAAAACGACTGTGAACAGACCAACAGAGAGGATTTACAAAAGGCCGTAGGTTATTTTGATTCGTTGTGTGTAGAAAAGGGAGGCGCGATAAATCGCGTCTCTACAGGCGGAGAGGTGTTTTTGGATGCACGGGCGCATTATATCAATGGTGTTGGGTATTATGAACTTGGAAATGTGGTACATGCTTGTGCAGAATACTTGAAAGCTTTGGAAGTGATGGAGGAACATTTTGAAGAAAAGGAACTGGTAGGGAAAAAGGCTCAGTTTATGGCGTATATTGGTAACCGTCTTGGGGATATGTTTTCAGAGCAGTTTATGATGGAGTCTTCTATTGTCTGTTATGAAAAAGCCCTTGTTTATTGCAAAATACAGTCAACATCGCCACAAGGTGTTTCAAATATACTTACTCGTTTGGGTATGCAATATGACAAACTGGGAGACAAAGAAAAAATGAGAGATTGTTATGGACAAGCTCTTGAGGCAATACCCAGTTCTGATAATCTTAGTTATAGGGATTTGGCCGCATCAAAGGCTCTTTGCGACTATCAATTAGGATTGGGAATAGACCATTCTTTGGCTGTATTAAGGCAGATTCTTGTTGATGCGGATGACGAAGAAGAGAGAAAAACTCGATTTCTTACCATTGGTGCTATGTTTGCTGAAGAAGGGATATATGATTCGGCCATGTATTATTTGGAACCCTTATTCGAAAATGAAGAAGATATAGCTTTGAAGATTCCTGCTGCTGAATGTTTGCGAACTATCTATGACAGTATTGGAAATAATGAAAAACTAGATAGATGTTTGCGTTTTATGGCTTTACAGAAGAAATCCGAAGCGCAGAATAAGGCTTTGGTTTCTCAACTTGAAGATATGTTTAAGTCATATACGAACCAAAAACTGAAAAATGAGGCTGAAAGAGCACGAAAAAAATCTATTAGAAAAACAATTAAAGTTATTGTACCTATTGCTATTGTGATTGCTTTAGCTATCCTTAGTATGGCAAAACGGAGAAGCAAGAAACTTCTTAAGGAGCAACAAGAGGAAGCAGACAAAATGCTTGGAGAAACAGAGCAACAACACAGGGAGGAACTAAGACTGAGACAGGCAGAAGCGGAAAAATTGCTGGAAGATAAAGAAAAACATCATCAACAGGAGATAGAGGCAAAAGAGGCTTTGGCAAAAAAGGAATTGGAAGAAAGAGATAAACGGCACGCGGAAGCCATTGAGGCCGAGCGTCAGACTCACCGTATGGAGCAAGCCGCCATATCCGGTCGGCTGAAACGAAGCAACCAAGAGGTGCGCGAACTGAAAGACCAAATCAAGCATTTGGATGATTTGGCTGCAAAAACTGAAATTGCCGCATCTTTCGATGAAGAACCTATATGCCGTCTCATTATGGATCGGGTGAACGAAGGGCAGTTCAAATCGAAAATAGATTATATCATCTATAAGGATTCTTTTTTGGACAAGCAACAGTTGCTGGACTTGCGTTTGGCAGTCGACCGTCATTTCGGACAATTTACCGCCCGCCTCAAAAAAGCCTATCCAGAACTTACCAATAGCGACTTGGACTATTGTTGCCTTTATCTGTTGGGGCTGACCGATGCCGATATTGCTGCCTTGATGCAGCGCACCTACAATACCGTTTTTGAGCGCAATGGTAAAATGCGTAAGATATTTGGCAGCGAAAACCCACTTCCCATCACTTTGATGGGTATAGCCAAGGATTCTTCATTCATTTGATTAATAAGACGTTAATCAAAAACCCTAACCAATCCTAACCAACATGTTCTTGCAGGGGTTTTAGAGCCCCGGTACTTTTGCATCGTGATTTTAAACCTAATACACGATGAAAAAAGTAACAAAATTGATTCTGATGCTCTGCTTAGTCTTTTCGGGAGCATTGTGCTATGCCAATGGTGTAGCTGAAACGGAAGAGGAAAAAGGGAAAGGTATTCCTCTTGAAGTAAAAGAAAAAGTCATACATGGTAGCTCTGACAAAAGCGGTAGCATTGTATCATTTATTAATGGACATTATCTCACCGTAGTTTTCACTGAAAATCTCGGTCAAGTGGCCGTGGAAATCACCACTGCCTCGGGTGTTCCCGTAGAGAACTTGTGGACTTATACACCTAACGGCATCCAAACTTATTTGTCACTTGCTGGCGATTACATCATTACCTTTACGCTTCCCAACGGGGACGAGTATTATGGAGAGTTTACAGTAACGGATTAAAACAACTTCAATTTCAATTCAACAAACAAATTAAAATTCAAATCATTAAAATTTTGACACTATGAAAAAAGTATTATTGACATTAGCCATCGTGCTTCTGGCGATGGCAGCACAGGCACAAAACACCTCTTTCAAGGTGCACAGCGATGGGCAAATAAGCCTGCAAAGTGCTACCGCATCTTATGGGATACAAATCCCGTCAACAGGAATCATGTCTATTGAACCTAACGTCACACTCGCGTATGGAAAGACTTCCCAGACCAAAACACGCAATTTGCTTGCCAAAGCTTGGATTGTGAATCCAACAGGAATCGCAATGCCCTCGGCTTCGAACACGTTTTATGTCTTAGGAAACGGGGGCGTTTACGCATATGGCGGCTATCTCACCATATCAGATCCCGATTCAAACAAGGATATCTATCCCATTGAAGATGCTTCCAACTTGGTCTTGAGGATGAAAGGCTATTATTTGGACAACCACGAGTATGATGGCATTACTCCGGAGGATTTCGAGAACAACGAAAACATTCTTCCCGAAGCTCTTGACGGATTGCTGAAAGACCTTGATAAGGAGAAAGTCATTGGCATGAACGCAGAGGAATTGGAGGAAGTGTTGCCCGAGGCTGTACGCCACGACCCTGAAGGCCGCATGGCCATCAACTACAACGCTGTGGTGACTGTGTTGGTGGAAGCTTTCAAGGAGCAGCGAGCAAGAATTGACCAATTGGAATCCATTCTAATAGAAAACGGACTTTTGAATGGTAAAAAGTGACCAAAACCTATGCAGCCATGAAAAAGTTTGTTTACCTTTGCGGCATGATGTTGCTGAGTATGAATATGATGGCGCAAATTGATTTGAACGACAGGAACTGGGGGACGGGACCTGTCTTCTCTGATGATTTTGACGTTTCGAATCGCCAATTTGACAACACTTTCCAAGAGACTTTAGGGAAATGGATATCCTACTCCAAAGGAGCTTGGCCGTCCGGAGTAACTATGCCAACAACAAATCAAGTTTACCATTGGAATAATTGCCTTTTTGATGCAATTGGCGAACATTTATATCTTCATTGTGAATATGAGCCAAATAGTCCAATACAATGCGGCGACTACGACATTGCGCCATTACCTGGATGGTATTGTGATGCCACCCATCAAAGTTTGTATTATTATTCAGGAATGATTGAAACACAATCACCGATGTTTCAGTATGGATATTTTGAAATTCGATGTAAACTTCCAATTCACAAAGGAGCTTTCCCCGCTTTTTGGCTGTGGGACGAAAAAAACCCCTCACAAAGCAATGATCCTCATTATGAAGAAATCGATATTTTTGAATTTTCATGGAATATAGGAGAATCTCCAAATTGGATAGGCAATCCCAATCCTCACGGACTCCCAGACCCGTATACTTTCACAACAGGCATTTATTTTAATGATAGTGCCACAAATTATTATTCTTATGCGCGTAATTTTCCCACATTGCCAACTGAGAGTAACGATTTGAGCAATTGGCATATTTTTGCTTGTGAATGGATGCCTGGATATGTAAAATGGTATTGTGATGGTTCACTTGTAAATGAATACCATGTTTCTGAAAACATACCTCATAGGCATTTAACACTAAAAACAAATTATGCAATAGATGGAAAATACAAATACAATAACAACACGTGGATTGATGAGGATGATATGGTGGTCGATTACATTAGAGTTTATCAATTATTATGGGATTGCGATGCCGAAGAAGTAATCTTTCATCAATCAGATTTCGACAATTTTGAATTTGCTGTCAAAAAATCTATTCTAATAGACCCTACAAGTACCTTTATTGAAGTTGGAGTTAATGATAAAAAAACATTTCGAGCAACTGACAGTTTTGAAATCACCAGTTTTTTCCAAGTGGATATTGGTGCCGAATTCACGGTTATCATTCAAGACTGTCCAAATTGATTATCTCAACGAATAAAATTTAATACCTTGGAGTTATGAAGAAAAGAATAATTATTTCCGCATTAACGATGTTGGTTTTCCTTAGAATAAATGCCCAAGAAGGTGAAATCTATTATAAGGACTATAACCCTGATACATGCAAGTTCATCACGTGGTCAGACTATGTTCCAGGCACTATGGATTCATTGCAAATTGATATTAACAATGACGGGCTCTTCGACATGTGGATTACGGGTTATGTTCAACATGGAGCCTTGCTGCCAATAACATTCATGTCAAATGGTTGGGAATTATGTTACCCAGATGAGAATTCCGTTTTAGACTCCGACACTTTAAAATGGGAAAACTATGATGATTGGGTCAGCGGGTGTTTTAATGGAAAATACGGTTTCAGATTGAAAAATGGCGACAAGTTTTTCTATGGATGGATGTTAGCATATTGTGATATGAGATCCTCCAAATCCATACTTAAAGAAATTGGGAGAAATATTTATGTAGACAAAATGGCTTTCTGCACCATTCCCAACTATCCGCTTCATTGGGGCCAAACCAGTTTGGAGTGGGATGTGGATGAGA
>DAIOUZ010000051.1:0-13891 GCA_036759285.1 Candidatus Limiplasma sp.
GAAAATATAGAAAATAAAGAAAATAAGGATATTAATATCAAAAATAATACAAATCATTAAAGACAAAGATGATAAGGAAAGAAGAGAAAAGGAGAGGTATGATAGATTAATGATTGAAATGGAAAAAGCTCAGGAAAAGGGTGATTATGAAAAATTGGGAAAACTTTTGGAAGAATTACATAAACCTTGTTCTGAATAAATAGGATAATGGTGATTAGCTAAAATGTAGTTCTATAAGTTGGTTTAAAGAGGTACTCATTCCTTTTTTTGAAACTATAAATTTGTTTGGCATCTTCCGCGAATCAAAAAGCCAATTTTGGGAGGTTTTGATAAAAATAAAAATCCCTAACCGACCCATGATCAGTTAGGGATTTGCTATTGAAGTGATCCGGTTGGGATTCGAACCCAAGACCGTCTTTGTCTTCTCGATGCTTTTCCAACCTTTTCATTGTTAGCTGTTTATGTTTTCTAAAAAACCGCTTTTTTAGGCCGCTTTGTGCGGATTTTGTGCGGGATTATTTTTCCTCAATTGATTTTTGTTTTAACCCCAACAGTGAGGCAAAACCTATTCCTAAATCTTCTAATAATCCCATATCGCTGAGTTTTAATTATTTCCGTTTCTTCGGGATATAGATTTGTAATTCTATGCAATTGTTTTTCATGGCTTTGGCAATAGCCTCATCCTCTTCAATGTTTTTCTTTTGATAGTTGGCGATATTCTCTATTATTTTGTACAACTCTTCGGTTGAATAGAATAAGGATATGTCTTTTACGGCAATACTTTCAAGCGCAGCATCATCTCTTTCTTTGTCAGGAAATTCTTGAAAATCTATAGAAACATTGTCAAACTCGTAATAATTGATCTCAGCGTCTTCCGTGATAAAACTGTTTGATTCTTCCACGTCCTCCAATTTAACTACTACTGCTTTAAGAAACCCATCCTTGTCCAACATCAAAGCTGGTTGGTTCTTTGATTCATTAATCTTTTTGATAATTTCTTCTTTTTCCATAATATTGATTTTTAAGTATTTGTCAACTGAGAAATGATCTTGTCTTCCAAGCCAAGTCCTTTTATGTCTTCTTCAGTTAATGACAGTTCCACATAGACGCGATTGGTCATCGAATGACGCAAAACGATTTCCCTTACCGTTTCAGGCTCCAGCAAATCTTGAAAGAAATCGTAGTGCAATTCGTGTCCAATTTTTTTCAACAACCCAGTGTCGATACTTTCACGCTCATAGATGTCATAAACATTGGTGCGTTCCATTCCGATGTTTTTTGCAAACTCGGTAACATTCACATTTTGAGACTTTACGCGCTCTTTGATAAGCTGTCCAATTTTCTTTTTCATAATTGTAAATTTAAATGATTAATAATCAGTTATTTATAATTTTGTGTAGAAATTTTTCCAACATTTTGTAGAAAATATTTGTACAGGTGTTGAAATTAATTATACCTTTGCACCGTCAAATATTTAACGATGTCAAATCAAAATTCAAGCCAAATTCACGCTCATCGAAAAACCCTTAAATCAAAATCCTTAAACTCATGCAAACAATCCAATTAAGCGAGCTTCGGGGCCAGTTGACGGCCAACGACTACGAGCTGTTCCGCCGTGGCGTCATCATGGAGTGCCGCGTCACCAACGCCACCTGGAGCAACTGGACCACGGGAAAGTTCCTGCCCGAGAAGAAGTACCAATCCCTTATCGACCGCGTGGCCGCCCGCTTCGGCTTCACCGTGTTCGGAACCGAAGTGGCGGTGGAAGGAGGCCAGCCATGAAACGCCCACGATACAGAAGGCTCCGCAAGTGGGGCAACAGATGGCACGGCAAGGACGGGAAAAGCGTCTATATAGTCAGGTTTATTCGCAACGGCAATATTTCGCTACGATGGCCGATAAAGTTGGCCGACAACTCCAAAATCTAATGAATATGAAAAACATTAAACCCGAAGAACTGATCGTATTAACGGAAGTATCCTTTGAAGAGAACGGAGGAGACTTTAAGAAAACGGCACACGACATTAAGACCATTGACATGATGCTTGGTGCTCTGAAGATGAAGAGTTTAATCAATGCCAAAAGCCGAAAAAAGGAAACGAGGTGGAGTAGAGGCAGGAACTTTCAAGGAGTAATAGAAGCTATTTTATTAAGGAAACAACCATGACAGGCTTTCTCTTCGACCCAACGGAATACACCGACCAGCGGATCCGCGCCGTGATGGACGGCCACACTTGCCGACAGTGCGGCCACCGGCAAACCAGCCGCCAAGGCTACGAAGGCCGGAACCGCGTGCAGATCTGCGCCGTCCGCAAGAGCAACCGCTCCAAGAGCGGACAACTGCGCATCAGTTGCGACCAGCCCGCCTGCATACTGTTCACACACAAAAACCACGCGAAATGAGCAAACAGAAAATCATAGACCGCATAATGAAGGTGAAAGCCCTTGCCGACCGTGGTACTGACGGTGAACGCACCGCCGCCCAACGGTTACTTGAGGAACTGATGGAGAAATACCATATCGACGAGGCCGACATTGACACTGACAAGCAAGAAACATACATCATAGATGCAGGTGATTCTGTTTTCACGAATTTGTTCCATCAGGTTTATCGTGTCAAATTCGGAAGAAACCGCCCCATTTGGATAATCGACAAAATGCCCAAGAAAGACAAAAGATTGCTCGCAGAGATGGGTTTCGGTGACAAGAACGCAAACCTTGCCATTGAGTGTACCAAAGCCGAGTTCCTTGAAGTCAAGACGCTGTTTGAGATTTACAGAAACGACTTGAAGGAACAACTGGACATATTCATGTATGCCTATTACCACAAGAATGACCTTTTGGCACCCGCCGACCCCAACAAGGAAAGCACCGAAGAAGAGTACAGAAAAGCCTTAAAAGCCATGTTTATGGCCCAAGGCATCGACAAAAAGGAAATCCACAAAATGATTGAAACTAAGGATAATCTCAGATGGAAAAGAAAACATACAAATTCAAATACCGGCTGACACAAAAGAGCAGCCTTGCCACCATTGCCAAAGCCGTCCGTGCCTTGGGCTACGACATGAGAATCAATAAAAGAGGCTTTGACTTCGGATGGTGGAAAGATACACCTGGTTCTCTGACTGGCCAGCTTTACGAGCAGCACTTCGCACTCGATGAGAACGTCCACGAATGGCTCAACGGCCAACTCGAAAACGCTGAACTTTTAGCCCCAAAGGATTTAGAGCCATGACCGCCGAAGAAACAGCCCAATACTACAAAGCCCGCGAAGCCTACCGCCGCAAGTGCGAAGACTTCAAGGAAGAAATGTTCAAATACCTATCGACCTATGAGCAAAGGATGAAAAAACCTGAAATTTGATTGGTTCCCTGAAGGAAGGAATTGTTTCGGCCTGAAATGCGTCCATACGGACTGCAACGAATGGAGGACTTGCTTCTATAATGTAAAGCCAAATTTCCCAAGGAATAACAAAAAACTATGACCTATGTCCAATCACACCATCGATATAACCTGCCCCAACTGCGGGCATGAATACGACGCCCACCTCCACTGGCTCGTGTGCCCCAAGTGCGGGCACGAAACACCGAAACTGCAAACCGAACAAACACAAGAGTATGATATCTGACGGAAGACCCATTCTGGATGCCTGCTGCGGCAGCCGTATGTTCTGGTTCGATAAAGACAATCCTTTGGTCGACTTCATGGACATCAGAGACGAGGAATGTACCCTGTCAGATGGGCAATTGTGCATAGTCCACCCCAACATCATCGCCGATTTCACCCAGATGCCATTCCCTGACAAGTCGTTTCGCCTTGTGGTTTTCGACCCTCCGCACCTGGTTTGGGCAGGCAAAGCAGCTAACCTTTACAAAAGGTTCGGTTGCCTCAACCGAGACTGGAAGACGGAGTTGTCCATGGGCTTCAGCGAGTGCTTCCGTGTGCTCGACGACTACGGAGTGCTTGTGTTCAAATGGGCTGAATTGCAATTGAAATTGAAAACAGTGTTGTCGCTGACCCCCGAAAAACCTTTGTTTGGTCACAAGCGCGGCCACACTTTTTGGATTTGTTTTATGAAAACACCTAAACCATGAATAACTAAACCATGGACCTCCTGCAAAAGATATACGATGCCACCAACGGTGGCCTCGACATCATCCTGCACTACTACCCGCAGGCCGCCGACAGCGTGGACAAACCCAACAAGGGCTTCAGCTTGCGCGAGGAAACCGCACCTTCGGCCTTCCTCAAGCGGATCAAAGGCGTGTGGCGCGTCACCGACTTCGGCGACTCCGACCGCGCCCGCTCCCCCATCGACGTGGTGATGAAGGAAGAGAACGTCGAGTTCAACGAGGCGCTGTCGCTGCTGGCGTCGCGCCACGGCATCAGCGACCGCCTCGATGAGAGCCGCAACCGCGCACTGGTGGAGACCCGACCCGCCACCGACGACGAGCCCGACGGCCACTTCGACTTCGAGACGCACCCCTTCACCGCCTCCGAGCTGCGCGCCTTGGGCAACGGAGTGAAGGAAGAGCACGCCACGGCCCTCTCGTTCTACGCCGTCACCTGGTACTCGTTCACCAAAAACCGAAAGACCACCACCATCCGTTCCACCGACGACTTCCCCGTCTTCATGCGCGAGTGCCACACCCAGGGCGAGTCGTTCTTCAAGATTCTGAAACCCTTGGAACCCAAGAAGGAATACCGCTTCATGTATCTCGGCAAGAAGGAGCCCGACTACGTGAACGGCCTCTTCGAGCTGCGCAAGGCCCACGCCAAGTTCGTCAGCGACCACGAGAACGACGAAGTGCCAGAAGGCAAGCACCCGCCCACCAAGCTGCCCGAGTGCGTCATCTGCTCAGGCGAGAGGGACGCGGTGTGCTGCTTGAGCCGTGGATGCCAGCCGGTGTGGCTCAACAGCGAGACCGCAGAGCTGGGCGCGGGTGTGTTCCACTCGCTCCTATCGATGTGCGAGAAGGTGTGCAACCTGCCCGACATCGATGCCACCGGGCGAGCCCGTGCCAAAGCCCTTGCGCTCAAGTACCTCGACATCGCCACCATCGAGCTGCCCGAAAGCCTCATGCAGCACCGCGACCGGCGCGGCAACCCCTGCAAGGACATGCGCGACTGGTGCGAGTTCCACAGCCGGCAGCGCGACTTCCAGGACCTCGTGGCCGTGGCCCGGCAGTGCAAGTTCTGGTCCCAGGAAAAAGACAAGAAGACCGGCGAGCCAAAGACCAAGCTCGACGTGGTGAGCCTCCTGTGGTTCCTCGAGCTGAACGGCTACGCGCGCCTGGTGGACCCGCAGACCATGAACGAGCGCATCATCCGCGTGGCCGACGACAACATAGTGATCGAGGTGACGGCCAACTCGATCCGCGACTTCCTCAACGAGTATTGCCGCAGCCACTACATCTCGCTCGACGTGCAGCGCAGCCTCATCGCCAGCCGCTTCATCAAGTCGCTCATCGACTCGCTGCCGGTGGTCAACGGGCGGTTCTCGTTCCGAAACCACACCGCCGACGCGCAGTATTTCCGCTTCCTCAACGACAGCATCGAAGTGACCGCCGACCAGGTGGCCAAATACAAGAAATTCCACATCTGGGACAAGGCCGTGTGCCGCCACCGCTTCAAGCGCCTCGCGCCATCGTTCACCGTCATCGAGAGCGAAGGACGCACCACGCTCCAGGTGCTCGACGACAGCAGCCTCTTTTTCCGCTTCTGCATCAACTCCTCACGCCTCTACTGGCGCAACGAGTTCGACTTCGCCAAGACGGTGGGCGACGCCACCTACCAGGAAACCAACAAATTCAAGATCGACGGCAAATACCTCACCGACGACGAGCGCGACGAGCAAATGCGCTGCCTGCTGGCCAAGATGTATGCCATAGGCTACCTGCTCCACTCGGGCAAGGACCCGTCGAGGCCCTACATCGTGTGGGTGCTCGAAAACGCCGTGCTCAACGACGACCAGGCCTCGGGCGGCTCAGGCAAGTCGTTCATCGCCGAAGGCCTCAAGATACTCAAGAACACCGTGATGCTGCCCGGGCGCGCCAAGAACCTCACCGAGAACCAGCACGTGCTGGAGCGGGTTGACGAGGACACCGACCTCGTTTTTGTGGACGACCCCGGCAAATACTTCGACTTCGACTTCTTCTACACCATGGCCACCGGCAACACCATCGTCAACGAGAAGCACGTCAAGTCGAAGGAAATCAGCTTCGAGAACTCGCCCAAGGTGATCATCTGCTCAAACTATGCCCCAAACAGCCTTCAGGACAGCACACTGCGCCGCCTCCTGTTCGTCACCAACTCCGACTACTACCACAAGAAGACCGACATCAACGACTACGAGGAGACGCGCACCATCGCCGACGACTTCGGCAAGAACCTGTTCTGGAGCGACTACACCGACGACGAGTGGAACGCCGACATCAACTTCCTCATCGACTGTCTCCAGCTCTTCCTGCGCCTGAAGGCCGAGAACAAGGAGCTGCGCGTCGACACCGGCAACATCTACCGCCGCATCAACCTCTCCATCATGGGCGACCAGTTCAACGAGTGGGCCGAGGGCTATTTCCTCCCCGACGGTCCCAACCTCGACGTGATGATCAAGAAGTCGGACGTGTTTGCCGACTTCGTTTCGGCCACCGGGCTGAAGCTGTGGAGCCAGTCGAAATTCAGCCGCGCCCTGCAATCCTTCTGCCGCAACAACTCCCACTATATAGAGTGCATGAACCCGCCCGAGCTGTGCCCCGCCTCCACCCCTGGCCGCATCGTTCGCAAGGTGGCCAACCGCACCGAATATTACTTATACCTGAAGACCGTCGGCAACGCCGTCCAGGAACGCTTCAAGGACGAGTTCGACACCCCCATGCCCCCGATTTGAGAAAAAAACAGTTTAACACCATTAAGTATTTGAAAATAATTAAGTAATTTTGCACCATCAAAACAACACCATTATGGAAAAGAAGAATCCAGTTGAAGAGGCGAGGCGTTACGTCGACAACGCCAAGCAGACACTGAAAGACAACGGGGAGTACGACAGCTCGCTGAAGCGCTACGGCGACCGCAAGTATGTGCGCGCCGCCGGGCATTACCTGTGGAATGCCGTGCTTATCGTGGTCGACGCCATCTTCCACGTGAAGACCAAGACGCGCCCGCATCCCGACATCAAGGACTACAAAGAGGCCATCGCCACGCGCGACCGCAAGCTGCTGGCCCTGGTGAACGACGGCTACGACACCATGCACATCTCCATGGGCTACGACGGCAACCAGCAGAAAAGCGTGTGCGACACCGGCTTCAGCCTGGCCGACCAAATCATAACCCGCTGCGCCGCCATGCTGAAATGACATTGCATAGGCACCGTCCTGTTTGCAGCCTGGCAAGGCATTTCATAAGCCCCGTTTCAGCCTCTGAGACGGGGCTTTTTGCGTCCGTTTCAGCCTGGCAAGGCATTTTTTCCCGTCGACGCCTTGCGCACTCTCCGCCTTGCGCCCCGGCTTTTTCCCTTTTTCCCTGTTTTCCCTTTTAATCCTTTTTTTTCGGAAAAAAAAGTGAAACTCTGAAACTTGTAATAATATGAGGCAAGCCGTTGAATTCATAAAATATTGATAATCAACGAAATAAAACACAAAATCAGCCTATCCGATGACGGTTTCACAAATGGTTTCAGAGTTTCACATCGGGTTTCACAAATTCGGAAGTGAAACCGCTTTTTCAGCCGTCAGCAGCCTCGGAAGGCTCGGTTTCAGAAATGAAACTTTAAAAGTGAAACCGCCAACACATTGAAAGTCAGTATATTTAAGAGACGAAAATACGGTTTCACTTTTTTTCCGAAATTTGGGTTGTAAATGTTACAAATGTAAACGTGGAAAATGTGTAAATCCGCCACGAATTTTGTCCGCTTTTTGTGTTTTCCGTCAATTATTCCCGAAAAAATATTATCCTAATATTAGGATATTCCCAAAAATGTACTATTTTTGCCGTGAAAAATATATCCGAAAAATAGAAAACCTATGGAAAAACCAGAAGAAAACACCGAAAAAAAAGAGGAAACAGCGGAAACAACCAAAAAATCCGTGAAAATTGACGGCATCAGCAGTCAGATCAACCTCGGTGGAGGCACACCGGCACACCACCAATGGGCCCGCATCTTGCTGTCATCAGGCCACAGCAGCCCATCGGCCTGCATGAAGATGCTGATGGACAACTACGAGAATCCGCCAAAGGATTCCGACAGTGCAGCCACCATCATCAACTTGGAAAAACAAGTCGGAGAGCTTA
This sequence comes from Candidatus Limiplasma sp., assembly GCA_036759285.1. Taxonomy (GTDB): domain Bacteria; phylum Bacteroidota; class Bacteroidia; order Bacteroidales; family F082; genus Limimorpha. The sequence continues at coordinate 8,290 of DAIOUZ010000051.1, forward strand.
CCGACACCAACAAAGCGAAGGATCAAAAAATTGCTGAACTTGAAAAGCAGCTCGAAGCCGCCAACAACATGGCCAACGATAACGCCGTGAACGGCCTCGGCAAGCAGGCGCAGATCGAGGAATTGAAAAAACAGATGGAAGGCGCCATCATCGTCAAGCTCAACCCGGTCTACAAATACTTCATGGACGAGATCGTGAAGGAATCGGGCATGAAGCCTGACGAGATCCTTCGCAAGATCTTCATCGGCGACATACAAAACCCGCTCGCCAACCACCTACCCAACAACTATTCCGTTAGTGGTAGCCGGGTGCGCCAGGTGATGAAACAACTCGAAGCTAACCAAAACCAATAAACCAATGAGAAAACACCTATTATTACTGTGTGCACTCATATTGAGTGCCACCGCCTCCATGGCGCAAAACTTCGATGAGGACCACCGACACCGGCTCTTTTCACATGTCGAGCTGAGGATGTCGGGACAGTACACCTACGCATTGGCCACCAAGACAGGAACCTTCGGCGGCGATATCGGCCTGACCAAACGGATAGATCCTCACTTCCGTCTTCGCGGCCTCCTCGACTTCAACGGATTCAAGGCCAAACACGGCTTCGACCGCTACGTGTCCACCATGGTTGGCCTATCAGCCGACTTCCTCCCATTCTACGTCTTTGTAGATGGCGGCATCAGCTACAATCCCTCCAACCTCCAAAAGATCAATCCGGCAGCCGACGCTGGTGTTGGACTGCATTTCGATATCGGACGCGGATTGCGCCTGTTTGCCGAGGCTGGAGCCGATCGCACCGCCACGGCTCAAAACGTGTGGCGAAGCAACGCTTTCCTGAAATTCGGCTATTCCTACTGGTTTGGCCTGGTTGAGCCCGACCGTCAAGCGATATCCATGGAGCGCCATCGTGAGGCGCTTGTCGCCGAGCTCCAGGAGGAAAACGACGTGCTGAAACAGCGATATCATCAAAGTGAAGCGGAGAAACAGCAGCTTCAGTCCACCTTGGAGAAGGCCACCGCCGCCATCGAGACGACACAGCAGCTACTTCAGGACTGCCGATCGGCAGCCGCAGCGGCACCGGTGATATCTACCGACTTCATGGTGCATTTCGCCAAAAACAGTGCCGAGCTCGACGAGATTGAGCTGGATCGCCTTTGGCAGAAAGCCCGTGAAATGCTCGATGACGGTGAGGAATACCGGTTGCAGGGATTCAGCTCACCCGAAGGAAGCCTCTACGTGAACGAGCAACTGGCTAAGGAACGAGCCCGCTATGTCTACAACACCTTGATAGGGTGGGGCATCAGCCAAGACCGTCTCGTGCCATCCGGCGAAGGCATCAGTGAGTTCTATTCCGACGCATCGCCACTCAACCGAATGGTAAAAATCTCAAAAATAGCAAGATAATGGCCTCCAACGAATCAAGAATCCGTAATGCAGGCCTACGCATGGCACTGAAGCTGATTCCCCCGGACCTCCTCGAGCAGGCACCGGCCACATTGGAAAAATACCTCCTTGGCCAGCTTTCCGATGTCGAGCCTGGGCGTCACGAGTCGGGAACGTGCTACGTCATCGCGCCCAAAGACAACTCACCGGGCACCGCACCTGGCGCACTCCACATCATGCTTTGCACCATGGACGAGCAATGCGCCGTCAGCCGCATCATCACAGATACCACCTTCTCCGAACTGTTTCGGCAGATCCTTGAAGGTATGAAAGAAATGTAACACTAAAATCAGTCAAAATGGAGTTCAACTACAAAGAAAAACAAGCAGAGTTCAATTCCGAACGCCGCCGCGTTAAACAGGAATATGAAAATGAAGTTACCGTATTACAAGCGGAACTTCATGCGAAGATCTTGAAATTGCAGAACGTCCGTGACGGCAAACTTCAGGACATCAACCGCCGCGAAGACAAATTTGTACGCGAGTACAGATTATGGAAGCAAAACAACTGGATGGCGGACAACAATCACCGTCTTGATAACCCCGAACCCAAACAACCATGAATCCAAACGAAATTTTCGGCCAAAAAGGAACCGACGACGGCAGCTTCGTGAGCTTCGAGGAAGTGGAAAACATGTTCAGAACGCCCACACAGCGCCAAGCCGACTATGAGCCCAAACCCGACCCCACACAGCCCATGGGCGACCTCGGACGGCTTGCCGACCCCAACGGCGAAGCTGCCAACGACTACCAGCAGCTCGTCGAAGAGGAGCATCCGAACGTAGACCACGCCCATGCCATGCGCACCGGTGAACGCATCGCCAGCGTTGTCGACACCGCCATCGACTTCACCCTGTCGAATTTCGTGGCGCATAACAGCGAGTCGTATCGTGCCGACGAACGCGACCTGCAAGATATCGCCGAATGCTGGGGCGAGCTTGCCGAAGAAAAAGGCTGGAGCATCGGACCCGAGTGGACTTTGGTCATCTTATATATAATGGTGTACGGTCCGCTCGTCAAGCAAGCCTTCGTCGACAGGAAGATTTCAGAGCTCGAAGCCCGACAGAAGATGCTCGAAGACCGAATGAAAGCCTACGAGTACAGAGCCCCGGAAGTAAAGATCACACAAATGCCCGATAACAATGGAACCAACCCAAACACCGGAACAGCTTCAGCCAGTTCGCCCTACTCATACAAGCCGAACACCTGAGCGAGAGGTATTCAAGATGGTCATAGTGGGAAAGCCGGGAACGGGTAAGACGACGCAGATCCGCAAACTTGTCCGTGCAGCCTTGGAGCAAAAGCGGCGGGTCCTGGTGGTTACTCCACATGAAAACGAGTGGGGAGATCTGCCGCTCGTCCATCCCCGCTTCCCCGACCGTATAGCCACCTATGTCGGTGGCCGTCGTGTCGTTGTGCGCGAGCTTGAGGAGTTCCGCCACGTGTGCGAGCTCTTCAAGCACGGTCTTTTGGTGTGCGACGACTGCCGCGCCTACATTCCCGATGCCCCCGACCCCACTGTCAGGACCATGCTCCTGTCGTGCCGTCAGGACGACCGCGACCTTATCGCCGTCGGCCATGGCTTCACCACCGTTCCGCCCTTGTTTTTCACCTATGCCACACATTTCACGGTTTTTGCCACCACCGACGCCGTGGCACGTCGCAAGAACTGTGTGATCAACTTTCCCGCCTTGGAGCGCACCGTCAACCTGGTGAACCGCGAAGCCCTTACCAACCCGCACACCTTCAAGATTATCAAGAATGAGTGAGCCCGAATATAAGCCGATGACGCTTTTGCAACTCGCAAACCGCTGGGATGTTGACGTGAGGACCGCAAGGAAATGGATCCGTCCGTTCCGGCACGAGCTGGGTACGGTGAACGGCAACCTGTTCACCCCGCGCCAGGTGAAGATCATCCTCGACCATTTGGAATAAGTTACCCATATAGTTTGTATTTTTTTTGCCTGCCCTTTGTGGTGGGCTTTTTTGTTTTACTTCGGATTTATTCGCCCTTTTATATGCCCTTTGTCGGGAATATCAGGCAATAAAATGCAATAAAAGGGAAAGCAGGGCAAAATCGGGGACAACTCGGAAACTGCCTTTTCGGCTGCATATATCTTTGCCGTCCAAATCATTTACCTAAACCAAAAACCAAAATTTTCACAACAATGGAAAAAATCTTGAAAAACAACACCGTGATGGGCATCGTTGCCCTGGCTACTTTTGCGATCGTAGCGTATGTGCTTGTCTACAAGCCTTGGAAAGCAAGTCAAACCGTGCAATAATAAGGAGGTCTTCGCCATGAAAATGAACAAAAAGACCATCATCATCATTGTCATCGTGGCCGTGGCTGCCTTTCTGCTTTGGAGGAAAAGCAAGTCGGCGACCGTGACGGCCAGCGGTTCGACATCAGTCGCACCCAGCACCACCACGCTCGACTACATTCTCACCCACATCGACTTCAACACCACAGAGCGCAACAAGATTGAGGCCATGAGAAAGGCCTGCGAAACATCGAACACTTTCAGACAGCAGATTCTTGCCAAGGCCAACCAAAACGGCCTCAGCTACGACCAGCAGCTTGTGTGCGATGCCATCTGGTTGCTCTACTTCAACGATAGCGATTCCTCCTGGAACTCCGACCGCGGTTGGAAGCTCATTGCCGAGGTTAAATCACTTTGAACCGAAAAAAAACAGAAACCTTAAAACCAAACAACAAATGCAAAACACTTTAAGAGAGGCCTTGATGGCCCAAGCAACATTCGACATCGAGAACACTGACAGCTCCAACGCTGTGAAGCTGTGCTTGCTCCCCGGTGTTTACAATACCATGAAGATGGCCCAAGACCCGACCAGCAAGGAAGTGGTCATCAGCTTCAGCGACCCGACCGCACTGAACGCTGCCGGTTACAGTGCCGACCAGGTGGCCGACGATGCCAAGTTCGACCCGAGCGCCGCCGTTCAAGTCAACGGTGTGGGACGTGTCATGTTCCGTGACTTTTTGAACACCGTTCAAAGAGTTGGTGCAACCGTCAACAAGATCATCATCCAGAACAAGAGCCAGTCGCAGGACATCTACGACCAGCAAGTTGAAATCGCCAAGACCGTGATCGGCGCCAAGGGCGGCATGGACTTCATTACGTTGCAGAACTACGTGAACGTCAACGCCTACGACCGTACCAAGATCACGATCGACCTGAGCGAAGAGCCCCTTGAGCTCACTCCCGAGGTCTTCATGGCACTGAATATCCCTGCCAGCGCTCACTTCTCGATCCAGTTCCAGTTCAACACCACTGTGAACGTCTGATCAAGCGACAGCGATTTTCATAATGATTGATTTTAGTGGCAAGGCGGGCAGGGCGAAGGCCCGTGTCCGCCTTGCCAATTAAAGAACCACCAAAACCATAAACCATGAAACCGAAATTTAAAAGCGGAGCCTTCAGGACAGGCAAGGGACGTTACAGCAACTGGGCTGGCGGTGTCGGCACCGGATTGTTCACCAACCTTGGCGTTGGTGGCGACTATTCCGACGTGGCCACACATCAGACCTACACTGCCAACGGCACACCGTCGTCTTCGTCCGGCTCGTTCGACTGGAACAACTTCATCAACGTCATCAACGGCTTGCTTAATTCGGGCACCTCGATTGTGGATTCCGTTTTGGGCCACAACAACCAGTGGCAGGTGAACGGACTTCAGTCGGAGCTCGATGCCGAACGCAAGACAAACACGATGCTGTGGATTGTCATCGGACTGGTGCTTGCCCTGGGCGTGTTCCTCGTGATCAGAAAGACCAAGTAACAAAAACCGAATAAAAATGAACAAACAACCATATCAAGGCGCATACAGCCGCCGACGCTTCAGCAGAATGACGGTATCGGCCAACAGTGGCACTTTCTCGTCCAATGGCGGCAATTACTATACGCTTAACCTCTCCTCAGGCAATCCTTCCATGGGCGGCGTTGAGTATGAGGTGACGCAGCTTCCAGGCCTCGGCACGAGCGATCCCATCGGCACAAGCCAGGGTGTCGTCAACCGCGACGGCTCCGTGAGCGTCCTCGCCGGTACCGTGGTTCGTGTGAGGGCCGTGGCCAACACCGGCTACCGTTTCGTGAGCTGGAACCACAACCTCCCTGCACGCACGGGTCGCCAAA
>DAIOUZ010000051.1:13921-14278 GCA_036759285.1 Candidatus Limiplasma sp.
CCATGGGACGTGTGACCCCCAACGGCAACGGTATGCAAGACGGCAGCGTGAGCGCCACGCCAGGCTCGCAGATCACCCTCACAGCCACGCCAAAGGACGGCTACGTCTTTAAGCGTTGGGAAGGTCTCCAGCTTGCCGGCAACGTGCAGAACAACGAATCGCGCACCATCACCGTCACCATGCCTGCCCGCGATCTCACCCTTACCGCTGTGTTTGCAAAGAACGTGCAGACACCTGGCGGAGGCGGTGGCACTCCGGGCGGCGGCACCACTGACACCCCGAATGGCGGCGGCACCAACATCGTGGTGCAGAATGTCACCGGTGCAAGCCTTCTCGATCAGGCCATCCCCTTCGTGA
>DAIOUZ010000051.1:14328-18027 GCA_036759285.1 Candidatus Limiplasma sp.
CACCGGCAAGGTGATGGCCTTCGTGAAGAAATGGTGGTGGGCCATCGCCATCGTGGCTTGGCTCGTCTACGATAGCCGGAAGGGAGGATCGAAATGATTACCCAATCAGGATGCTTCGGGCGCAGTGCCACGGCTGACCCCATCGACGATATCCATGAGGCTGCCGAGGCTTTGGGCGACATCGTGGTAAGCACCGCACAACCGAGCGGCATGGCTGCAACCAACGCAGCCGTGCCCTCCGTGACGGCGCTCCTCAACCAGTATATCCGCCGCGTCCGCCTACTCACCTGGGCCGTCGTGGCCATCGTCGTCGTGATGGTGATGCGCGAAGTTGATTAACCAATAAAACCGAAAGAAATGTTTGCTTTAACCCCTGAAGACGCACTGGAAGAAATCAGAGACCACGTGGTACAAGTGGACCGTGACGGAAAACGCACACTTAAAGTGAAATGCGATTCGTCGACGGTCGCCAACGGATTGATCTACCCCTATGGCACGCTCTATGGCTATACCAACGTGACCGATGCCGGATTCCATTTCCTCAACACGGACAAATACGCCTATCCTTGCTTCAGGACCGCTGAAATGCGCGAAAACGCATTAGCTGTCACCAACGCATTGATGAACGGCGAGGAGGTGACTTATGTCTCTCCTGGAACGGTTACGGTTGGCCCGTCTGGTGTCAGCTATAATAACGATCCCGTGGTGACTGTGATTGAGGAAGACGAGGTGAAAGACGAAACTATCGACTGGACGACCTACATCATTCTTGGTGCAGCCGCCGCTGTAATACTGCTTTTGTTATGGGACAAAAAATAGCCATACGTGAGGCCGAACTGGGGCCCGTCATCGCACGTGCCGACCATCTGGAGCAAGTTGTGGAGGTGAACAAAGACATCTTCTACCAGCTGCCGCAGAATGTTCAGGAGTTTGTGCTGTGCCATGAAGTTTGCCATCTGAGGCACAACGAGTGGGACGAAGACCGCACCAACGCACTGGCGGCACAACTCTTCCTGAGCCGTGCCGTCGATGCGGCCGACCGTCAGGAGCGCCAGCGGTTCCTGTCCTATGTGGACGACAACGGAGGTTACACCAACTGTGCCGTCACCTCGCTTATTTCACTTATCCCTTCGTTGGCCTCGTTTGGCTATTCCATCTACGGAGCCATCGCCGGAAGCAATGCCGGTTGGTACAGCTGGACCCGCGACGTGCAGCGCAGCAACTTGAAAGCCATGCTCACTTCTGCCTTCGCCCAATCGAGGCGCAGCGGTTCAAAGAGTGCGGCGGATTTCTTCTGGGTACAAATGCAGAAGTTTACCAACAAGGATCAGTCGCTCGACCAGTTCCTCGCCCGCTCGAACAATGAATGGGTGCAGCACGTCATCACCAAGTATGAAAAAGCATACGGATTCGGCTTCGAGGAAGTGACACCCATCGACCTGAAGGCCTTCCCGTTGGTGATGGTGGCTGTCGGTCTTGTCGTCGGATTCTTAGCTTATAAAATCATCAAAAACCGAAAGTGAAATGAAGAAACTGAAACTGAAAGACCTCACGCCGAAAAACGCGCTCACCATCGCCATCCTCGTGGCAGTGGTGGTGGCCGTGGTTTGGCTCATGTGGGACAAGATAGCAGCCTCCATCGCCGAGGCCAAGGCGAAGGAAAAGCTGAAGCAGGAGGCATCGCAATACGGTGCCACAACGCTCTCCGACTCGCAAATATCCTCGCTCGCCATCCAGCTCTACAACGCCTTCAAGCCGAGCCTGTGGAACTGGGGCACCAACGAGAAGGTGGTCGAAAGGGTGCTCGGCCAGCTGGGCAACAATGCCGACTATGCCGCCTTGCGCGTGGCCTACGCCGCCGTCAACAAAGACACGAATACGGACATGGACAGCCGCATCGACTACGAGGGCACCGAAAAGGAGAAAGCCCGCTGGCGCGGCATCCTCAACGCAAAGGGCATCACCATCTACACGTTCTGAAACCAAAAACCTGACAGAAAATGAAACCGAAAACCAAAAAGACATTGATCATCGCCGCGGCCATTGTCGCCATCGTGGCCATCGTGTGGTATCTTTTTTCATGGAGGAAATCACCAAACGGCATTGTTTCGAGGCTCGATTTGTCGAAGATTGACTTGAACGGAGAGACGGCCTCGAACATGAGGAAGCGCATTCGTGCCCAAGTTGGTGCGGTGAAGCAATCATTTACCAGGGAAGAAATCATCCATCAGGCTGAAAATGACGGATTGACCTACAACCAGGAACTCGTCGACTGGGGATGCTACCTATTGAAACAGATGGGCTACTTGAACCAATCGGCCTACGACATATTGTCTCAACAAATCAAAAACTTGTAAGCCATGAATCAGGAACTCACACAGCTCTTGTCCAACTATAAGGACGGAATACCGGTGAAGATCGAGCGTTCGTCCATCTTGCTGCTTTCGGCAGCGGCCATCCTGGTCGTCGCCATCAGCTCACTTATCGTTAAACTTGTCAAGAAACTGTAAAAACCCATAACACCATGCCCACCGAAAGAAAATACACCAGTTCTGAAATGTTGGAAAAGCCGGTGAGCCGCATCCAAATGTTTGCCAATCGAAGCCCTTACAACTACGAAGATGGCAGCGTTCAGCAAGCCAACCGCCGCACCGCAAGAGGAATTTGGGACGAATACTATAAAGGCAAGCTGACCATCGAAAACGGATATTTCAAACCAAAAACCAAACGAACCATGCCAAAGAAAAGAACCAAACCCGCCAAGGCATCGGCAGTCACCAAGCGAGCCGTCAAGATCTACGACGAGCAGAAGGAGACCTACCAAAAGATGCTGAAAACAAAGTGTCGCCAAGGCAAGAAAGTGACCACAGCGGCCAAGGAGGCATCAAAGACCTATAAGCAACTCTACGGAGCCACCCCAACGGCCCGCTGGAAACGTGCCTTGCGCGAGGCCAAACACTGAAGGAGGTGCCAGGAATGACCACCTATGAATGGATAACGACGTTTCTCGGCCCGGTGTGCGGTCTCATCGGCTGGAAACCACCATCGACCTTCTGGTGCAGAAAAACAAGGAGCTCTACGACGAGATCATGGAACTTCGCAAGGAGAACGACGCTCTGAAGGACGAAGGCATCCGCCGCGACAACAAGATCAACGAACTTGAACGCCAAATAGAAAACCTGAGAAAATGAAACTCAACGACACACAACGCACAGCCGTCATAGCCGCATCGGCGGTCGCCCTGGTCGGTCTCGCCGCTCTGGTGTGGTGGATCACGCGCCGCCGCTCCGAGCGTAATCTGAGTGGCACCGGTGGCGGTGGCAACATCATCACAGCGGCTGTGCAGACTGTCGTCGACGCAACAAACCACATCATGCAAGGACAATACTTCACCATCAGCGAGCTGACGCGCTCGGCCACGGCACAGCAGCATGGCATCGACAACACGCCCACACCGGCCATCCGCGCCAAGCTGGAAACGCTTATCACCAACTGCCTGGATCCCATCCGTCGGATCTATGGCCGTCCGATCATCGTGTCGAGCGGCTACCGCTGCCCTCAGCTCAATGCGCTCGTGGGTGGCGTGAGCAACAGCCAGCACACCAAGGGCGAAGCCGCCGACCTCGTTCCGGCATCGGGTGGAAGCCTGGCGGGTATCTTCCGTGCTGCCGTGCAGTTCGCTCAAGAGCCCGAGGAACG
>DAIOUZ010000052.1:0-16397 GCA_036759285.1 Candidatus Limiplasma sp.
TTGACCCATTGAATAACATGTCGCTTTTTTCAGCCTGCAAAATGACCTATACGCCGAATTTCTTCATATTATCAGGTTTTATGGTTTCATTATCATTTAATTGCTATACTATGGCTGTTTTCTGTTTTGTTTTTTCCATTCTTCGTAAGCTTTGTTAATGCGTTGCTTTTCTTCTTTGCCTACGTATTTAACACCGGAATACGCACCTAATGCGCCTTGAAAATGATGTTCTGAAATAACACCATTTTTCATGACCAAAATATCTTTTGGTTTTCCTGTTAGCTCATTGATTTTATCGAACAGAGAAAATGGACTGTCTTGATTCCATTCCGCAAATTCCAATAAGATGAATTCTCCTGACATTCCTTGTTGACTTGCAGGCGTATTGCCTTCAGCTATTGTAGTCGTAAAACAATGATCCTCACAAAAAGCTTTGAGACTATTGCTTGATAAACATTTTCAATATTCAGTACGAACCATTCTTTTTTGAAGTGAAATAACATCAGGATGGCTTTCGCCTAATATGTCCATTCTGATGGTCAGGGCTTTCCCATAATACTCCAATGTCTTGTCATAGTTGCCTTGCTCGCTGTACAAAACACCGATGTCGTTGTAAAGTGTGGCAACGTTGGGATGATTTTCGCCGAAAATGGTTTTATAGATAATCAACGCTTTCTCATAATATTCCAGTGCCATGTCATAATTGCCTTGATTAGAAAACAAATAACCGATGTTGGTGTAACTTTCAGCCATGTCAGGATGGTTTTCACCAAAAATAGTCTTTCGGATGGTCAGGGCTTTCCCATAATATTCCAGTGACATGTTATAATTGCCTTGTTCGCAGTACACATAACCGATATTATTGTATGTTGTGGCCACGTTGGGATGATTTTCGCTGAAAATGGATTTTAGGATGGTTAAGGCTTTACCATAGTATTCTAGTGTCTTTTCATATTTGTCATAGTTGCCTTGACAGCTTCTATATATAGCACCAATGTTATTGTAGCTTGTGGCAATAACAGGATGTTTTTCACCGAAAACGGTCTTTCGAATGGTCAGAGTTTTTTCCATATACTCTAGTGCCTTGTCATAGTTGCCTTGTCTAAAACACAGTATACCGATATTGCTGTAGATTGTGGCCACATAGGGATGGTTTTCACCGAAAACAGTGCTATAGATAGTCAGGGCTTCCCAATAATACTCCTGTGCTTTGCCATAGTCGCCTTGCTCGCAGTACACATAACCAATGTTGTTGTAGCTTCCGGCTACATCAGGATGGTTTTCACCAAAAATAGTCTTTCGGATGGTCAGGGCTTTCTCATAATATTCCAGTGCCATGTTATAATTGCCTTGTTCGCAATACACACTACCTATATTATTGTATGTTGTGGCTATTTGGGGATGATTTTCGCTGAAAAGACCTTTTAGAATAGTCAGGGCTTCAATATAGTATTCTAATGCCTTGTCATAGTTGCCTTGATCGTCATACACATAACCGATGTTGATATAACTAATGGAAGTCCAATAGCTTTGTTCTCCAAATTGAAACAAAGACTGTCTCAAAACTAAAGAAAAGTATGATAGAGTTTTTTCATAATCGGCTAAATACTCATATAAAAATTTTCCAGCATCGTTTTGCCATTCAATATTGGTAGTGTCTAGATTTGCACGAAGCTCCAAGTAATAAGCTGCCGAGTCGTTCAAATGTTGCATTTTATAAATCTCAAACCTTCTATAACAATCGCTGGCGATATCTTCTCTTTCTCTTTGTTCGAGAGATTCGCTTTTTTCAAGGTTAGTCTTTACTTGAACATTGGCTTCATGTTGTTGGTTGAGCTTGTCTATGCGCTCGAGAATGTCACCCTTGGTACGGAGCATGGAATCTGCCTTGGTCAGCTCACCATTGAGTATGAATTCACTAACCTTTTTGTTGAACTCGTCGATTTGGTCGAAGTCCATCTTGGTGTAGCGGTCGGCCATGTCTTTGATGATTTTCTCGTTGTCGTCTTGGTACTGGTTGAGTTGTTGCAGTAACTCGCGGTATTTTTCCTCCGTGATTTTGTTCTGTTCCCTTAAATCATCCAGTTCTTCGCCTTGTTGCAATAGTTGAGCGTAGAGTTTACCGCTGATTTTACGTTCAATGGCTCTCCTGTCTGCTTCCTGTTGTGCAAGGTCTTCCATGACGATGATTAAATCGTTCGTGGAATAGGAATATTGTTTTGAGAGCACTTCAGGGTCAGTGAGTACATAGCCTTGCTTCTGTACGTTGATCAAGTAGAAGTTCTTGGCAGGGATAGGGAAGGAGAAGGTACCGTTGACTTGACTAACTACAGGTGTGCGGTCTTTTACCTGTATGGTGGCATTTGGGATTCTTTTGCCCGCAATAACCGAGCCATCGCCGGCTAGTCGACCTTTTGTTTTCACATAACCTTGTTGAGTCTGTGCCGAAAGCATGATGCCAAACATTATGGCGGCGGAGAGGAGGAAAAATCTTTTCATTGAGCCAAATTTGATTATAAGCAGTAAATTTAAGAAATTATACTTGGTGTCCATCGGTGTTATACAGGATGTTGGGTTATTTGGTCATTATCACATCGTTTTCTCCGTGAGGCATTGTGATGGAGTCATTGAGCAATGGAATACTTGCTTTAATCTTATAAACCATCTTTTGTGCGTTTAATGGGATGAATAGGGAAACTTGACCTTGCTCGTCTGTGGTGACCTTTTGCCCCTCGATTTGCAACGTCTCGTTAGCGACCTTTGTTTCGGTTTCGATGTTATACAATGTGAAGAGAATGTCACCATAAACAGTGGAATCCCGATAAATGTTCAATGTGGCGTTTTTTGTAAAGTTCAAAACTGTGTCAGTTTCAATAAAGTCACGGCATGTTACTGTAAAATGGACGGGCTTGTTCAAAAAACGATGTGGGATGTTATTGAAAACCAAATTATCACTCAACGAATGAAGTGTGTCGGTCTTCATCTCGTTGTCGAGCCTCATGGTCACTACGGCATCTTTTAATGGTGGGAGATTGTCGTTGTGTACGGATGCCTCGTTTAGTCGCAGTTCCATGTCAATGGGTTGGTTAGATTGCCAAACGTACAGCAAGGCCGCAATAACAACAAGGCTCCCTGAAATCCATGCCACGATTTGCTTGATAAGCTTCCTCTTGTGCCTTTGCCATATGGCATCGAACTCAACGCCGAGCATTTTGGAGATGAGTTGCACATAAGCACGTTCCTTGTTGAGCCATGACCAACGGTAGATTTTCTCATGGATGTTGGCACCAAGTATTTCAGGTAGTCCTAGCTTGTCAATGACGGGATTGAAACATTCCGTTTCGGGATTGCTACTGTGAGGACTACCGTCGACGATAAAGAAATGAATATCGTTGGTGCGTCCGAGACGGTGAAAAAACTCAATTTCTTTGCCTACCCATTCCGATTTGGCCGAGTTGGGCGAACAAATCACGATGAGGTTGCGTGAAGCCTTCAGACGTTCCTGCAATTCTTCGGAAAGGCCTCCGGGTTGAATGTCGGTGGGCGCGAAGAAAACGGGATTGATGGGCTTCCTTTTCCACCCGTGCTCGCGACAAAGAGTGGAAGGCAACTTGTAATGCTCAAGTTTCTTTTGCAGCTTCTTTCCCCAATCTGTATCCTTGGCGTTGTAGCTGATAAAGGCAAAGTATTTGAAGGCTTGGTCAGTCATTGTTTTGTTGTTTGGTTGATGAATTGATGCTGGATAATATCGCTTTTGTCAATGGATGGTCTTGACCATGTTGCTGCAATGCGTGACGAAGCGCCCGTTGTAGGTAGGGAAGGGCTTTGTCATAGTCAGCGGCACTGTCATGGATGTAGTTGCCTGCATCGTATTGCCATTCAACGTTGGTTGTGTCAAGTTGGGCGCGTAATTCCAAATAGTATGCAGCTGAATCGGTTTGGTGTTGGGCATGGTACTTGTCTGCCAAACTCTTGCAATGTCGGGCCGCTTCTTCAGTATCAGCCTGTTGCACGGCTCTCACTTTTTGCAACTGCGCTCTCTCATCCTGTAGGTTTTGTCCCCTTTGCTGGATGTCGCCCACTTGCTTGGTGATGTCGCCGCGTGTACGGAGAAGGGAGTCGGCCTTGGTCAGCTCACCATTCTCGATGAAGTAGGAGACTTGACGATAAAAATCATCGAGCAAGTCGTAATCCAATTCGGCGTATCGTTTGGCCATGTCGCCGATGATTCTTTCGTTGCTTTCTTGCTCGAAATAGAGCTTTTGCATGGCCTTCTGATACTCTTCCTCTGAAATCTTTTCTTCTTCTCTCAATGTCTCCAGTTCGTCTTCCTTGTCTTGCAGCTGCTTTTGCAGGTTGCGTCGTATCTTTCGTTCTGTGTTGATCTTGTCCTCAAGCAACTGCTCAGGGGTTTCCATGACGATGTATATGGGACTGGACGACCTGAAATAAGTCTTTTGACATGCTTCCAAGTCCACCAATTGGTAACCTTTCTTCGTGACAGATTCAAGATAATACAGTTGGTCGGGCATGGGGAATGAGAAAGAACCGTCTTCCGAGTCGACGAGGATAGGAGTTCTCCCTTTTACGAGAACGGTGGCGCCTTTCAGCCCCTTTCCGGGTATGTGCTGGCCATCCACCATGCGACCTTTGGTCTTCACATAGCCTTGCTGGGTCTGGCCTGAAGCCGCGAAACTCAGCAACAGAACGCAAATTAATAGGAGTGATATGGTCAGAAATAACTGTTTCATGGCTATTACATGTTCTCCTTGATGGTTTTGATGTAATATTTTATGGTTTTTATGTGACTATCATTCTCTCCTAATTCCACCTTGAGGATTGCTAAGGTTTTGTTAAAGTAGATCAAGGCATTTTTATAGTCCTTTTGTTTCGTGTAAACCATGGCGATGCCTTCATAAATATAAGCCACGTCTTCGCTGTTTTCTCCAGAATCTCTCTTTTTAATGTCTAAGGCTCGTTGGAAACTCGCATGGGCTCTCTCACAATCATCCAGATAGAGAAAATCTAAGGCAATTTTACATAAGTCCTCAGCCATGTCGGGATAATCATCTCCAAGGACTTCCGTTCGAATTTGACATGCCTTGATGTGAAATCTCAATGCGTTTTCGTAATTCGCGTTATTTGACAGAAGATCTGCAATTTGGCAATAGGTAAAGGCTACATCGGTATGGCTTTCTCCATATAGGTTTTTCTGGACCGTCAAGCATTTTACTAGGTAATCCAAGGCCTCTTGAGGTTGTTCAAGTCCGTTGTAATTCAAGGCGATGACGTTGTAAAGGTCAGCGATGTCGGCATGATTTTCACCGTATACTTTTTGTTTGATTTTCAGTGCTTTTTGATAGTATTCCAACGATTCTTGGTATTTACTTTGCAATAAATACAGTTGTCCGATGTTGCTATAGGCGGTTGCCACGTTGGGATGATTTGGCCCCAGTGTCTTCTCTAGAATCGACAAAGACTTTTCATAGTATTTTTTGGCTTTAGAGGTTTTGCCAAGAGCAAAATAGAGTGTCCCGATGTCGCTGTAGGTAGCTGCAACGTCAGGATGATCGGCTCCGAGAACTTTTTCTCTTGTCTTTAATGCTTTTTCATAATAGTCCAAGGCTTTTTGAAAGTCTCCAAGATCGGAATATACAGAGCCCAAATTGAAGTATGAAGTAGCTGTAGTAGGATGCTCTCGGCCATAGATGCTTTCAAAAAAGCGGGAGGCTTGCTGAATCAACTCCAATGCTTTCGGATAATTCTCTAGGTCTTGGTAATTGGAACCAAGGTTCATAATTGACTCGGCGGTCATAGGATTCTCTGTTCCGTAAACCTTTTCTCTTATGTCTAATGCTTTGTTGTAGTATTCCGAAGCCTCATTGTGTCTGCCAAGCGAGGACAGATTGTTACCAATACCGTTGTATACTTGGGCTAAATCAGGATGGTTCTTGCCGAGTGTCTTTTCTTGGATTGCCAGAGCCTTTTTGCTATATTCCAATGCCTCGTTGTAGTTGCCTGACAAGGAAAGGGCGGCAGCGAGGTTTTGGTAAACCATGGCTAACGTGGGGTCGTTCTCGTCAAGGGCTTTTTCAGCAAGGATGGCGGATTGGTTAAGATACTCCAAGGCCTTTTGTGGGTTCCCTTTGGTGTAGTAGACGGATGCGATATTGTTGTAACAAGAGATTAGGAAGGAAGTCAATTCGCCTTCTCCATCATACTCTTGATAAATGGTGAGGGCTTTGTTATAGCAACCCAAGGCTTTGTCATAATCTCCCAGGTCGTCATGTATTTTGCCTATGTTGCTTAACAAAGTAGTGAGCGCAAGAGACTTGCTGCCGTATGTGCTTTCGAAGATTGTCGATGCTTCTTGGAGGTGTTCCAATGCCTTGCGAGACTCTCCAGTCTGGGAATATACCTTGCCTATGGAGTTTTCTGAAATGCCGATCCAGTCGGGGTTGTTGTCTTTTTTTGCTTGACGCAATGCGCGTTGGTAATAGAACAACGCTTTCGGATAATCGGCGAGATAATTGCTTAAAAACCTTCCTGCCTCCTCTTGCCATTCAAGGCGTGTCGTGTCGATGCTGGCACGGAGTTCGAGATAATAGGCCGCAGAGTCATTCTCGTAACGCATTAAGAACGTCTCATAGAAACCGTAGCAGCGGTTGGCGGCTTCTTCTTGGTCGGCTTTGTGGACCGCCTCTGCCTTGGCCAGTTGCTCTTCCTTGCTTTGGATGATTTGTGCCCTGCTCAAGAGGTCACTCACTTTTTGCCTGATGTCTCCACGGGTACGGAGCAGGGAATCAGCTTTGGTGAGTTCGCCATTCTCGATGCAATAGGAGACCTGCCGATAGAAACCGTCCATCTGGTCGTAATCTATGGTGGCGTACCGCTTGACCATGTCGGAGATGAGCTGTTCGTTGAGCTGCTGATCGGCGTACAGCTTTTGTAAGGATTGACGGTATTCTTCTTGGGTGATCTTGTTCTTTTCCTTCAGTGTCTCGATGGCATCTTCTTTCTCTTGAAGCAGTTTTTGGAGTTGACGGCGTATTTTTCTCTCGGCATTTAGCTTGTCTTTTTGTTGCTGGTCAGGGGTCTCCATCACGATGTAAAACGGATTCTGTGAGTGCTCGTGGATTCTCATGCAAGCATCTCTGTCAACGAGTTGATAGCCTTTCTTTGTCACGGAATCGATACGAAATTGCCGCTCGGGGACAGGAAACGAGAACGCCCCGTCGTCGGATTTCACCAATACTGCCAGCTTCATAGCGCTTATCTTATATGCTTTTTAACCTTTTTGATAGCATTGGCTATTTCTTTTGTGTCTTTGTAATTATTTCCATAGAGTTGCTTGGCAAGCACCAATGCCTTGTTGTAGTATTCTAAAGACTTTTCATAGTTTTTGCTTTCACTATAGACCCAACCTAAGGTGTAGTAGGAAACAACGAAGTCAGGGTGTCCTGGGGGGAGGCCTCTTCCTTGTATTTCCAAAGCGGTTTCTAAATAGGATATCGCGTCGTCATAACGTTTTTCCTTGGCGAAAGAAACAGCAAGCTTAACGAATGATGCGGCTAGGTCAGGGTGGTCTCTCCCTAATTCTTTTAGTTGGATGGGAATTGCCTCGGCGTAGAAGTTCATGGCATAGACATTATTCCCGACTTTATTAAATAAATCCCCAGTGGTGACATAGATTTCTGCGGCTTCAAGACTCTCTTTTCCAAAGAGGTCGACTCTGATTTTCGCAGCTCTGCCATAGCAATCCATGGCTGCTTGGTATTTGCCAAGATATTCGTTGATTTTGCCCATGTTGTAATATAGCGTAGCTACGTCAGGATGGTTTTCTCCTATTGTGTTTTTGTAGGCTTCCAAGGCTTTGTCGGCATACTCCAAGGCTTTTGTGTATTCTCCTTGTTCCGAATAAAGATTACTTATGCTGTTGTAGGATTTGGCGGTCTCAGGGTGATTGGCACCATAGTATTTTTCTTGAAAAGCTAAAGCTTTGTTGTAATATTTCATGGCATTATCCGAGTCGCCCATGTCAGCATAAACACTGCCAATTCTATTATTGGAGAGGGCGACAAGTGGATGTTCGGCACCATACGTGTTTTCAAATATGGTAGAAGCTTTTTGGATGAACTCCAGGGCTTTTGGATAGTCGCCTTGGGTTTGATACTCCATTCCGGTGTTGATATACGAATTGGCTACCCTAGGGTGTTCTGTGCCAAATAGTTTTTCCCTGATGGCTAAAGCCTTAAGATAGCACTCCAATGCCTTCGGGGAATCTTTGAGATAAGAATATACTGTACCTAGGTTATTGTACGACGCAGCGACGTTGGGATGTTCGTTTCCGAAGACTAACTCTTGAATGGCAAGGGCTTTTTTGTTATAGGTCAGCGCATTGGAATAGTCACCTTGGTCAGAATAGGTGGCCGCGATATTGGAATATATCATGGCTACATCAGGATGGTTTTCACCGTAGGCATTAATATATATGGTTAAAGCTTTGTTGAAATACTCCATGGCTTTTTCATAGTCGAGTTGCTGTTTCAAGAAAAAGATGGCCAAGCTGTTATATGAATTTGCTACCTCGACGTGATCTGTACCATAAAACTCTTCTTTGATGAGCAATGCTTTTTGGTAATACTCCAATGTTTTTTGGCTGTCGCCTAGATCGGAATAGATGTGGCCTATGTTGTTGTATATAGGCGAGATGATGACGTTTTGTGGCCCATGCAATTCTTCAAAAACGCGGGCAGTTTCTAAAAAGCATTCCAAGGCTTTTTGGTTGTTGCCAAGTGCATATTGAATTGCGCCGATATTATTGTTGGCAATGGCAATCCAGTCTTTGTTGTCGTTTCGAGTGGCGACCCGTAATGTGCGTTGATAATAGAACAATGCTTTGTCATAGTCGGCGAGGTAATCAGAAAGGAATGATCCTGCTTCTTCCTGCCATTCAAGTTGGGTCGTGTCGATACTGGCGCGGAGTTCGAGATAATAGGCGGCGGAGTCGTTTTCATATTGCATCAGGAAGGTTTCGTAGAAGCTGAAACAGCGGTTCGCAGCCTCTTCTTGGTCGGCTTTGTGAACCGCTTCGGCCTTGGCGAGTTGCTCTTCCTTGCTTTGGATGATTTGCGCCCTGTGCAAGATGTCATGCACCTGTTGCCGGATGTCACCGCGGGTGCGAAGCCATTTGGTCGTAGTCTAGGGTCGCGTACCGCTTGACCATGTCAGAGATGAGTTGCTCGTTGAGCTGCTGGTCGGCGTAAATCTTTTGCAGGGATTGATTGTATTCTTCTTGGGAGATTTTGTTTTTCTCCTTTAGGGTTTCGATAGCCTCTTCTTTTTCCTGAAGCTTTTTCTGTAGATGACGGCGTATTTTCCGTTCCGCATCCAGTTGGTCTTTCTGCTGCTGGTCTGGTGTTTCCATCACGATGTAGAACGGATTCTGCGACTGTTCGTAAATTCTCATGCACGCATCTGTGTCCACGAGTTGGTAACCTTTTTTTGTCACCGAATCGATGCGAAACTGGCGCTCGGGGACAGGGAACGAGAACGCCCCGTCGTCGGATTTCACCAATACTGCGGCGCGTCCCTTGATGGAGACAGTGGCACCTTTCAGGCCTTGTCCGGGAACGAGTTGGCCGTCCACCATACGACCTCTGGTCTTCACGAAGCCTTGCTGAGTCTGGGCGAAACTAAAGAGGCAGAGAGATAAGACGAGAGATAATAGTAAAGACTTCTTCATGTTCATGTCGCCGTCAGATTTTAATGAATACTATTCCAGCATCCTTCGCATGGCCTTCACCATCTCCTCTTCAATCACTGTACATTTTTCATCGGCTTCGATGATAGCGCAGAGGTCCGCAATAAGGTCGAGGCGTTCGGCCTCGGTGCTGGCATACAACGCTTTGTTCTCTCGGATGCATTCGAGGACTTCCAAGTCGCTCATTTTGTCGAAAATATTTTCAACTTTTTCCACGGTGTCGAAATCGGTCTTTTGAAGCATTATTTTCACTTCTTCCGATTTGATGTTTCCGTCAATGTTGGCAGCATAAAGCATGGCCAAAACCTTGAATTCTTGTTTGCTAAGTGTCATTGTTTCAATGTTTTATTGTGAATTATAGAAAAATAGCGCATTAATTATTGCTGCAAATTTAATAAAAATGTGATACGGAAAAGAAACGGCTTCCAAACTTTTTCCTATTTTTGCAGCCGCTTTTTTAAACAAACAACAACATTTTGACTATGGATCTGAGTAAAATTGTTTCTATATCTGGCAAACCAGGACTGTATCAGATTAAGTCCCAAGCCATTGGTAGAATTATCGTTGAATCGGTTGTCGACGGCAAGTGCGTCCCTGCTTTCGCCCGCGACCGCATGAGCTCCCTTGAGGAGATTTCCATTTTCTCCACCGAGGAGGACCGTCCGCTGAAGGATGTCTTCAAGATGATACATGAGAAGATGGGCGACGAGGTGGATTTTGATTTCAAGAAGGCCTCACCTGAGCAACTGCGCGAGAAGTTCGCCTTTGTCATGCCCGACTACGATGAGGAAGCCGTTTATCCTTCCGACATGAAGAAGGTCTTCGCTTGGTATCAGATGCTGATGGACAAGAACCTGCTTGACTTCACCGAGGAGGAAGCCCAACCTGAGGCAGAGACGGAAACGCCTGCCGAGGCCCCTGCTGAGAAAGAGTAATGTTTTTTCATGGCATATTTTTTTTTGAAAGCCGCTTTTGCGGCTTTTTTTGTATCTTTGTCCCGTGTAAGGTTGCTTTTATGAAACAAATAATAGACTTCAAACTGATCGAAAAGCGCGACTTTGGTCGGTCGGTGTCGCTGAGGCTGCGTGCTGAGCAAGTCTTGCCCGAGATGACACCGGGTCAGTTCGTGCAGGTACGCGTCGACGGCTCGTCAAACACCTATCTGCGTCGCCCGATTTCCATTCATGATGTGGATTCCAAGGAAAAGGAAATCACTTTGTTGGTGCAGCAAGTGGGCGAGGGGACTCGGCATTTGGCAGCGACTGAAACGGGCGATACAATCAATATGGTACTGCCCTTGGGCAATGGATTCAGTTTTCCTGAAAAAGGAGAGAAGTGCCTGCTCGTTGGAGGCGGCATTGGCATCGCGCCATTGTATTACTTCGCCAAAGTGTTGAATGAGAAAGGCATTCGCCCTACTTTGCTCTTGGGTGGGAAAACGGAAAACGACTTAATCCGCCTTGCTGATTATCAAAAACTTGGCGAAACCTTTGTGACCACCGAAGACGGCTCTCTTGGCGAGAAAGGCTTCGTAACCCAACATTCAGTTTGGCAAAAGCAAAGTTTTGACAAAATCTATGTTTGTGGACCAAAGCCCATGATGAAGGCTGTGGCGAAATTGGCTGCGGAGAAAGACATCTGGTGCGAGGTTTCGCTCGAAAATTTAATGGCTTGTGGCCTCGGTGCTTGTCTCTGCTGCGTGGAGGACACCGTTGATGGCCATGTGTGCGTCTGCAAGGAAGGACCTGTATTTAACACAAGGAGGTTGAAATGGTGAACATGACGATAGACTTGGGTCGCGGCTTGGTGCTGCGCAACCCTGTGATGACGGCTTCAGGAACCTTTGGCTACGGTGAAGAGTACACCGATTTCGTGGACTTGGCTCAATTGGGCGGCATCATCGTGAAGGGTACAACCTTACATCCGCGTGAAGGCAACCCCTATCCTCGAATGGCGGAGACAGCCTCTGGAATGTTGAATTGTGTTGGACTGCAAAACAAAGGCGTTCAATACTTTATCGACACGATATATCCTCGCATCAAGGACTTTGATACCAATGTGTTGCTCAATCTTTCGGGCTCCACTTTGGAGGACTATGTGAAAGGTGCCGAGATGGTGGATGCCTTGGAAAAGATTCCCGCCATCGAACTGAATGTTTCGTGTCCCAATGTGAAACAAGGCGGCATGGCTTTCGGCGTGACTTGTGCGGGCATTTCGCAAGTGGTCTCCGAGGTGCGCAAGGTGTATCACAAGCATTTGATGGTCAAGTTGTCGCCGAATGTGACCAACATTGTTGAAATCGCCTTGGCAGCCGAGGCCTCGGGTGCCGATTCGGTTTCCTTAATCAACACTTTGATGGGCATGGCCATCGATGCAGAGAAGCGCAAACCTAAGCTTTCCGTGATTACTGGCGGTTTGTCGGGTGCCTGCGTGAAGCCCGTGGCCTTGCGCATGGTGTGGCAGGTGGCCAAAGCAGTGAAGATTCCTGTAGTAGGTTTAGGCGGCATCTCCAACGCCACCGATGCCGTGGAATTCATGCTTGCCGGTGCTTCTGCCATCGAAATCGGGACGGCCAATTTCATTGATCCAGCGGTTTCGGTGAAGGTCGCTGAGGGAATTAAAGACTATTGCGAACAGCATGGTTTTGAGCGCGTTGCTGATTTGACAGGTGCTTTGGAGTGTTAGAATAATACTGTTGATGGAAATTTTTTTTCTCCATTTATTAAATTTTGGGCAAAAAGTTACTATAAGTATCCTAAACCACTAAACTTAAGGATACCTATGGAAAAGAAAAACGCTACCACCAAGACACGTAAAAAGCAAAACCTTACTCTCCTTCAGGCCATCGAGACCGTCGCCGAAAGCTCCAGGGACTCCAAGATGAGCGCCGACTTCTTGAAAGCCTCCGAGCCCGAAATCAAATTCCTCGCCGAGCAGTACGGCATCAGCGAGCGGCAAGCCGTCATCTTTGCCATCTGTATGGACGAAGGTCCCAACCGTGTTGACTACCGTGACTTGGCCCGCCACCTCGACCTCAGTAACATCGCCGTGCTGGCTTTCGCCAACGACATCGACGCACTCGTACACCGTCGCTTGTTGCGCTTTCGTGATGTGAAAGACGAGGACGACTTCGATGTGCCTGCCGCCGTCATCCGCTGCCTCAAGCACAACGAAGTGTATCAACTTCCCGTCCACAAAGGTCTTGACTGCGCGGGGATGTTTGAGGTCTTGGAACAATGGTTCAACGACCTCGACGACAACGCCATCAGTCCCCACGAGTTGTATGAGGAGATGAACAAACTGTTCGACGACAACCCGCAGGTGGCCTTCGGGCAAAAGGTGAAGCGGCTGAATCTTCAGGAAACAGATGAATTGCTCCTTGTGTTGTTTTGCTACTATCTGATTTGCAAGTGTGACGATGACATTCGTTTCGGACAAATAGAGGACGTCTTCAACAACGGTGCCGACTTCAACAATGCCAAGGCCGCTTTGCGCAGCGACAGTCACACGCTTCAAACGGCCAAACTTGTCGAGTTCCGCTGCGAGGATGGCATCGTCAACAACACGCAATTCAAGCTGACCGAGGAAACCAAACGCGATTTGCTTGGCGAGCTGAAAATCAACACCACCGAGGAGCATCTCGCCGATGTGATTGAGCCGGACAAGCTCACGCCCAAGACCATGTTCTACACCGAGACAGTTCAGCACCAGGTGGACGAACTCAGCAAGTTCTTCGAGCCGGAGCAATACGCCAAAATTCGAAAGCGCATGCAGGAAAGAGGTTTCCGACAGGGCTTCACCTGCCTGTTTCATGGCGGTCCGGGCACGGGAAAGACCGAGACCGTCTATCAGCTGGCCCGCCTTACGGGACGCTCCATCATGATCGTCGACGTGCCGAGCATCAAGAGCAAGTGGGTGGGCGACTCCGAGAAGAACATCAAGGCCTTGTTCGACCGTTACCGCAGCCTCGTGCAGCGTGCCGAGAAAGCCCCCATCTTGCTCTTCAACGAGGCCGATGCCATCATCGGCATTCGCAAGGCCGGCGCTGAGAACGCTGTGGACAAAATGGAGAACACCATCCAGAACATCATCCTGCAGGAGATGGAGACCTTGGACGGCATCATGATTGCCACCACCAACCTCACCGAGAACCTCGACCCGGCCTTCGAGCGCCGATTCCTCTACAAGATACTGTTCGAGAAGCCCGATGCCACCGTGCGCCAGAAGATTTGGCAGCAGATGATTCCCGAGTTGAGGACCGACGATGCCGCTGTTTTGGCCGGCAGTTTCGACTTCAGTGGTGGCCAAATTGAGAACATTGCCCGCAAGCATGCCATCAACAGCATCCTTTACGGCGAAGGCACCGAGGTGCTGCCCGTACTCGAGAACTACTGCCGCAGCGAGCAGTTGAGCAATACTGTCACAAGAAAAAGGATTGGATTTTGAAATTCCCGTCAAAAGTTTCTATATTTGCAAGGTCTAATATTAAATGTTAATGGTTATGAATTCTTTGTATGACGTATTGTCAAATCAAAAAGGCAAGGAAAGAGTGTTGTCGGCAGAGGAGTTGTTGACAATGTTCAATAGGAACATCTTGAATAACGCTGAGCTACTTGGATACATTGGCAGAACTAATTTTTTGGGCATAATTGGAAAAGCAAGAAATGAAGGAGTGCACAGCCGTTTTGTTTCAGAACTTCTTTCCGGAGATTTCTTTAAGGGGGATTCTCGAGAGTCGTCTTTAATGCATTTCATGGATTTGCTTCTCTATAGGTCTGCCAAAGAGGAAAAAGGTGCTGAAGTCAATGAGCATTTGAAAAAGGGGATACTTACTCGGTCTGTCTTGTTTGAATGTGAGAAATCAGTTTGTGAATTATCCGTTAAGGACTATCAAAAAAGATACGGAGGAGGTAATAAGGGCGTTGTGAAGAAAGACGACCGAATTGATATATATCTGAGGTATAAACTAAACCATTCTGTTGCAGGGAGAAACTCTCTTGAGGTGTTCATTGAAAATAAGGTAAATAGTTTGGAGTTTGATTCTCAGACGCTTCGCTATTATAAAGCATGTTGTAATGGTGGATTTAAACGTCCCTTCCAACTGTTTGTTTTTCTGACGCCGCAACCCATTCGCGACATGGATAGATATTTGGAACTGGATTCGAAGATGTGCCCCGAATGTCCTCATTATATCCATATCTGTTATCAAGATATCCTTGACTATATCATAGAACCACTGATGTCTGACGAAAGCATAGACGCCGATAAAAAGGCTATGTTGAAGGAATATGTCAGTTGTCTTGAACTTCCCGCCATGCCCGATGCCGATACCAAATTGCCCAACACTCTTTCCATTATGGCAATAAGCACCAAAGAAAAAGACTTGGTGTCTTCTTTTATGGAAGATGCCATCAACCGTAGACTCATAAACAAAGCGATTGAGGCAAAACTGGGCGAACCCCTATATTCAGTAGCAACGAAGGGACATTTGTTCAATGCTACTGAAGCGATGGAACAGGCACTTGTGGTCTTGGCCGATAGGATCAAACCACTGGCGTTGCTGAAAAAAGTAGCAAGTTGTGGCATAGTTGGTCCACAAAATGGTGCAAATCCCTATTTGGTTTATTCCCCGAGTGGATGGCGGGATTCGGAAAAAAGGTTTTGTAGATACCTGCCTTTCGACAATCTTTATATGTATTCAGGAAAGGTTTATGGTACGGTTGGTTCAGCACTGTCTGCTGCAATTAAGGATTTCAAGGAAAAAGGCCATAAGACCAAAGAAGATCTTGTCAAGGCTTTTAGTGGCATTTGTTCTCATAAAGGAGGCGGAACTCCTTTGGTCTCGGTAAAAAAAGAGAAAGTCAACGTGAAGACAGAAATGGACGGAGTGTTCATAAGAGAAGACGTGTCAGCAGACCGTTTGCCAGACATCAACACGATTCTTGGCGAGCAGTTTATGGTCAAACCTATTGACAATGAATCGTATGAAGCTTTAATGCGTTGTAATGTGCAGATTTACCATGACGAACCTGTTGTCGAAAACGGATTGCCGGATGAGATAGAAGGTTTGATACAAGATGTCAATGGTCGTTGCAGCTACAAACAAGTTGGCGAAACTCCCTTCTTTTTCCGAAAAGACATCCTTGACGACAGGATTCTTAAAATCAATAAAATAGAATTGTTTGAGGAGTGTAACTTGATTGAAAAGTGTAAAGATACCTCTCTATTGCTTGAGTTCTTCGACAGGAGAAAGAACCTGATTCTCTCCGTCTATAAAATATTACTTGAAGCAGAGATTGATAGAGAGGTTTATAAAGAAAAACTGGCGGTATATCGCAAGCTGCTTAAACTATAAAACTTTTCGACAAAAAGCATCATCGGATGAATAAACTAAATGGAAAGCGGCACATGAAGCCGCTCCACTTTTTTATGCCTTTTTTTGAAATTCCCTCCAAGAGTTACTATATTTGTAGCGTCAAATCGAATAATACTAACCTTTAATAACCTCGCGATGTAAAGGGGAATCGCATATCATTATGGAAGAAAACATTGAAAAAAAGTCTCTCGACCAAGTTGAAGAGCCGAATCTCGAACCAGTGGCAAAATATGGATTTGTTGATGAATCAGGCAATGT
>DAIOUZ010000052.1:16407-17965 GCA_036759285.1 Candidatus Limiplasma sp.
GTGGCATAACGCTAAATATTTCTACGAAGGTTTGGCTGCAGTAAGTGATGGCGTAAATGGGTATGGCTATATTGATAAGACTGGCAAGCTGGTAATTCCCTGCCAGTGGTATGATGCTTATGAATTCAGTGAAGGCATGGCTGTGGTGTTGGATACTGACGGCGGGAAATACGGTTTCATCGATAAGAAAGGCGATCTGGTGATTCCTTGTCAGTGGGATGATGCCTATGATTTCTGTGAAGGTTTGGCAAGGGTGCAGGACAACAATGGAAAGTATGGCTTTATTGATCAGACTGGAAAACTTGTGATTCCTTGCCAGTGGGATGATGCCAATGATTTCAGTGATGGTTTGGCAAGGGTGCGCAACAATAGAAAGTATGGCTATATTGACAAAACAGGCAAGGTAGTGAAGAGAGATTAGCTCATTTCTGATGATACAGGAGGAGCGGCCCATGAAGCCGCTCCACTTTTTAAATTGCTAAAAATTGCACAGAAAACAAAGAAAAACTTGGATAAGTGTGCAAAAATATATAATTTTGCGGTCTGATACAAGTAGTATGAAGACAAATCCTTTGGTAAAGTTAGGAAATGTGCCTGTACAAACGGGGACTATCGCTGCCTGCTTTGATTACTTGTTATCGCCCGGCGAGAAGATTAGGGCATTGGAGAAGGACGGGCAGTTGATTCGTCTGAAGAGAGGGCTGTATGTAGTGAGCAGCGAGGTGAGCGGGAAACCGGTCAATGCTTGCCTTTGCGCCAACCATATCTATGGTCCTTCGTACGTGTCGCAACAATGGGCACTTCGTTGGTACGGACTGATACCTGAAAGGGTTTATACGATGACCTCGGTCACTACCAAGCGCAGCCGCATGTTTGAGAACTCATTAGGTCGTTTTACATACGAACAAGTGAAGCCTGAGTATTTTGCCATCGGTGTCAATGGCGTGGAGGAGGACGGCATCACATTCATGATGGCCGGCCGTGAGAAGGCATTGTGTGATTTGATTCTTCATGACACCTATCTGCCACAGCAGTCCGTCAAGGGCTTATGGCAATATTTGGAAGAAGACATCCGCTTCGATGTGGACGAACTGGCCACATTCGATGTCAGCATCATCGAGGCGTGTGCCAGGTCAGGGCGAAAGGAGAACATATTGAACAACCTTATAAAGATTTTGAAGCGATGACAATTTATGACCAGATGGTGGCTGCATACGCACAACAGCGTGGAACGGCCACGCCGAACGTAGAACAGGAAGTGATGCAGCGGATTGCTCTTGCGGGTCTGCATAGGGGAGGATTCTTCCAACATGCGGCCTTTTATGGCGGCACCTGTTTGAGGCTGTTTCACAATCTTCCTAGATTCTCCGAGGACATGGACTTCTCGCTGACCGAGAAGCGCAATGATGTTCATATCGAGAACTATTTCCCAGCCATTATTGAGGAGTTCCGTCTGGCTGGACGCGAAGTGAGCATTGTCAAGAAAGACAAAAAGAATTTCGGACGTGTGGAATCGGCATTCTTGAAGGAGAATACGGAGGCATACGATATCAAGTTT
>DAIOUZ010000053.1:0-291 GCA_036759285.1 Candidatus Limiplasma sp.
CCGAATGGGGAAACGCTTTTGTGGTGGTTTACGACCTCAACGGAAGAAAGATGTGCGGGCAACAAGTCATCGGCTACTCGACAAATATTGCTACTGAAAGCTGGCCTTCGGGAATGTATTTATGGAAAGTCGTTTCGACAGGCTCAACGACCTTCGTGGAAACAGGGAAATGGATTAAGGAATAACCAATTAAAACACAAACAATATGAAAAACACCAGATTTATTAGCTTTTTAGCAGCCATACTCATGGCTTCAGCCCCAATGTTTGCAGGCTCGGTTGATGTGCAACG
>DAIOUZ010000053.1:301-2436 GCA_036759285.1 Candidatus Limiplasma sp.
GCCTTGGGCGCGAAGTTTGTCGAGGCCAACTTTTTGGAAAACACACAGTTGGAATGGGTTTATACTGCTGTAAATGAAAGCGGAAGGCCCTCGTTCCATGTCTTCAACGGCACTTCAGGCGGCTTCGTCATCGTTTCCGCTTGCGACCTCACCAGTCCCATTCTTGGCTATTCCGAAACGGGCGCATTCAATATGGAAAATATCCCTGACGGCTTGTCCTATTTCCTCAATGGTTACGGCCAATCTGTTGATTTTGCGGAAGAAAACCTGAAGAAAGCAGACTTCGCGATTGCTCAGGAATGGGAAAACCTTGAACGCTACGGCAAAACCCAAACTGCGAAATCGGTGGTTGTTCAACCTTTGATTGCCACGCATTGGGATCAAGACTGCTACTACAACGCCTGCTGCCCGAAGGATGCGAACGGGCCTTGCGGTCAAGTCTATGCTGGTTGCGTAGCCACTTCGATGGCGCAGGTGATGAAGTATTGGAGCCATCCGCAGCAGGGCACAGGCTCGCATTCCTACAACAGCATTTCATACGGGACGCTGTCCGTCAACTTTGGTGAGACCACCTATTACTGGGAGGAGATGCCCGAGTCGTTGCACCAAAATGAAAACTATGTTTCCACTTTGATATTTCATTGCGGCGTGAGTGTCGACATGAACTATGGCGCGTATGCCAGCGGTGCCTATCAGCGGGATATTTCTTCGGCCTTGAGTGCCTATTTCGGCTATGGCATATCGAATAACCTGGAAAGGGAGGATTATCCTTACGACGAATGGGTAGCGATGATGCGCCAAGCCCTCGATGAAGGTCTTCCGATATTGTATTCAGGCAAAGACGGCGGCAGCATGGGACATTCCTTCATTTGCGACGGTTATGATGACAATGGGCTTTTCCACATCAATTGGTCGTGGGGCGGCGACCCCGACGGTTATTTCAGCATCGACAACTTGCAGACTTACAACCAATCATGGAACTATTACCAACAGATGATTGCTGATGTGAGGCCTTTGCCCATCTATAACGCCACACCCAAAGCCCCCACCAATCTTAGCGTGCAGCCGCTTTCCGACGATTCCTATACTTGCACCGTGCATTGGAACAATCCTACCAAGACCTTGAACAACAGCAATTTGACCCATATCGACCAAATTGTTGTCAAATGTGACGGCAGGGTGGTTTACACTGAAAATGATGTCACGCCGGGTGCGGCCATGGAGATTACAGATGAGGTGCCTTTCTACGGTTTTCACGACTATCAGGTGTATGCTGTGAACGATGGTGTACATGGTCAGATAGCCGCACAAAACAATGTGCGCTTCGGCCCGACCTGTACATGGACCATCCAGACGACCTCTTCCATGTTCAATGGCTGGCAAGGGGCTGCCATTCAGGTGATCAACAACGCCAATCAGTTGTATGCGACTGCGACGGCCACCGCATCGCCGCAAACCCTGTCGGTGGAGGTGCCTTTGGGGCATGTCTCCTTTGCTTGGAGCAGTGGAAGCAGCACCGTTAGCGAAGTGGGTTTTGTGATAAAAGACGCTGACAATCAAGTTGTGTATTCCTATTCGGGTGCGTTATCAGATTTGGAAGACGGTGTTTTCCTGCAAACCAACAACAACTGCGGCAACAGCATGGATTGCGGTATGCCTATCGACTTGTATGCCTTTGCGGAGGGCGACTATGTCGTGTTGGATTGGTTCGATTCAGCCGAAGCGGAAAACTACAATGTGTATCGCAATGGAGCTTTGTTGGTTACGGTATTGGGTCAGGAAACAGGGTTTATCGATGAAGAGCCAAACTATGGCGGCAATTGTTACCATGTGACGGCATTTTGTGAAGGTGGCGAGAGTGACCCGACCAACGAAGCCTGTGTCACTATCGGTGACGATTGCCAGCCTGCCACTAACCTTTGGTTTGAGATGACCTCCAACAACAAGGTGAAACTGACTTGGGTGACACCTCAACCTCATGACGGACTCTCAGGTTTTTACATCTATCGCACCAAGGAGGCCGACATGAACTGGCAGAAAATCAAGACGCTCAGTGCCAATGCCACTTCTTATACCGACAACACCCCGTTGGAGGATGAAACTTTCTATCTCTACAAGGTGGTGGCCTATTATCA
>DAIOUZ010000053.1:2503-2923 GCA_036759285.1 Candidatus Limiplasma sp.
CGTAGGAGAGGCCGAAAAGGTCTGCACCGAAGTGTTCCCCATGCCTGGCACCGACTGCATGAACGTCAGAACGGCACACGAAAATGCCACGCTGCAAGTCTTTGACCTCCTTGGACACAAGATGGTTGAACTGCCTTTGGTTGATGAACTTACTACGGTGAACACGGAACGTTGGCCTTCGGGAGTGTATTTCTGGAAGGTTGTTTTGAGTAGTTTTGCCGCTGAATACGGAAAATGGGTGAAAGAATAGGAGATTCCCCGACTGGGGAAACTCAAAAACTGAACAAAGTAATACATAATACGATGAAAAGCATTAGATTTTACACACTGCTTTCGCTCTTGCTGATGGCGGGAGCACTGATGGCACAAAACGCCTGTTGGGACGGCACGATTGCCGAAGCCTATGCTGGTGGTGACGGC
>DAIOUZ010000053.1:2933-15168 GCA_036759285.1 Candidatus Limiplasma sp.
GCCCTTACCAGATTGCCACGGCTGAACAACTTGCCCTGCTCGCGCAACAAACCAATAACGGAACAGGCGGCGATGCCTACTACATCCTGACGGACAACATCTGCCTGAATGAGAATCCAGATGTCAATCCCGTGCTTTGGACTCCCATCGGGCATGCTGTCGAGAATGAGCCTCCCTATTTCACAGGTCATTTCGAAGGCAACAAAATGAGCATCTCGGGCTTGGTTTGTGAAACGAGTATCGGTCATGGCATTGCTGGCTTGTTTGGATGTACCAACGGTGCTGTAATCCAAAACGTTACACTTCGGAATTGTCGTTTGGTCGGAATGCAGTATACGGGTGCATTGGTGGGATGTGCAGGATTGACCGACATTTCGGGTTGTTATGTTGAGGATGTTTCCGTCACTTGCAACGAGAGGTCGGCGGGTGGCTTGGTGGGTTTCCTCGGCTTGCCCTACGGCGTGAGCCAAAGCTCCAACGACACCTGCCATATCGTTGATTGTCATGTAGAACAAGATGTAAACGTGTATGGAAAGCTTTCCGGCGGACTGGTGGGTGAAGCCTCCGAGTTTTTGCTTTGGGGACCTTCGGTGCCTTCAGTCATTTCGAATTGCACGGGCAATGCACTCATGATGGGTTCGGAGGTGGTTGGCGGTCTTGTCGGTTTCATGCGTGACGGCAAGATGGAGTCGTGCCGTTGCTGGAACGAAGTGCATAGTCCCCAATATGGTGGAGGCATGATGGGCCTGGGAATCAACGTCAACTTCAACGGCTGCCAGAACGGTGCCAATGTAACTGGCAATTATCAAAGTGGCGGAATGGTGGGCAAGTTGTATGGAGGAAACATCTCAAACTGCGAGAATTACGGCTGGATTTATGGAGGTGGAGCAGGTGGCATCTCGAAAATCGGAGGCATGGTTGGAAGATATGAGCCTAACCCGCTCCTTGCCGGGTCGCCGTGCGAAAACTTCATTCGCAATTGCCATAACTACGGGGACATTACGGGTTCCAGCGACTATGCTGGAGGCATCATAGGATTTGCAGAAGGAAGTGGCATCGAGAAACTGTTCATTGTGGACTGTAGCAATAGTGGCATGGTAGTCGAAAATGCCTATCTCGCAGGTGGAATCTTAGGTTATAGTAATGGATATGTGAAGAGGATACTGAATGTGTACAACACGGCAACCGTAGGGGCGCGTATAGGTGTTGGCGGCATCTTGGGCGAATTGTCGTTTTCGCAAGACAGGGTCGTCAATGCGTACAACTCAGGCGAACTCATCCACGAAATAGACAATTATATCTGTCCGAGAGGAGCCATTGTCGGATATTCCTCTACCAACGACCAGTTCAGCAGTTGCTATTGGTTGGCCTCCGATGAATATGGCAGCAACGGCCAAGGGCCAGAACTTGAAAACTCGTCCGCTTTCAATGCAACGCAGTCACCCTCGGTTTGGGAGCTCGACAACGCTGTTTTCGACACACATGACCTGCTGACGGCCTTGAATGCGGGTGCAGCGTATATTGAGAGTCTGTTCCCTGAAGTTGGCGAGGTGAACCGCTGGCGCGAGGATGCTGAGATGTCCAACGGCGGTTTCCCACTCTTTGGCAACCAATGGCCAAATGGAATCAACGCGCCCGTTTCGGATGTCCATATCTGCATCTATCCCAATCCGACCAACAGCCTTGTTCACATTGAAGGGATAGTGGCTTCTGAAGTGCAGGTTTACAATGCGCTTGGGCAGTTGGTGAAGACGGTGCAGGGGACGAATGAGATTGATTTGAGCGGTTTGGTGGAAGGAGTTTATTTGCTGCGGATTATGGATGCGGAAGGTAAATTATTCACGAACAAAATCACAAAACAATGAAAAACACTAGACTTTACACCCTGCTTGCGCTCCTGTTGATGTCAGGAATCGTGTCACTGCAAGCACAACAGCCTTACGATCTCGAAGAAGTCTTCGTGACAGACGAAGCCACGCCTGTTTATGCGCAGTACATCAACACGGAGGAAATGATTGTATTTACCTCAAACACGGAGAAGTTCCAGTTCATTAAAATGCGCGAGGATGGCGAAATACTTGGTGTCGTCGAACATCCATACGCACCGGAATCTGAAACCTATCTCGTTTCCCGTTTCATTAGATTACCCAACCACAAATATCTGCAGTTCTATTATGAGACGGTGGGAGATTCAACCACGTTTCACGCCATTGAGATTGACGAAGACTTGCAGATGACCGTGAAAGACTATGGCGACAAGATGGGCGATTTCATGCTTGACGATGATTGGCAGCATTACATCACAAGAGCTGTCGTTTGCAAGGACGGCACCAGTTTCATTGCCTACGCCCCCGACAGCCTTTACAAGCGTTCCAACGGAAATCAAGTCATGACAGGGGTAAGGATCATGAAATTCGATACTAAAGGCGAGTTGGTCGGAGAACGGGTTTTCGATGACTTGATTCATTGTGTTTTCAACCATTGGCTTGAACCTGCTCCCGATTCCTTGGGCTGCCGACTTATAGTACAAGAGTTAAACGATTACGGCTCCTATTACGGTATCTATGTCAACGGCTATCTGCTTGATTCTGAGTTGAACACGGTGTTGAAGAGGGAGAACATTAGTAGTTTCATATATCCCGGCATGATTGAAGACCCCGATTCTTACCATGCCAATCCGTACAATGGTAAGATATACGTCATAGGAAGCGTGAACACCCCATATCCAGAACCCATTGACGATGAGATAGGCATGGCGGTGATGGATGAAAACTTCATTGAGGAAAACTACACTTGGGGCATGCATCGGTTGGTCGACAGCCAAGGTGCCCAGCAAAACGCCATTGATTTCACCGAATTGGGTGATGTCTACATGCTTGCGCACATGGACTTTCGAGCCAGCATAGATATCTGCAATAATTTCTATCTTGCCTGGCTTGACGAAGACTTGAACAAGAAAGGCGAGATCTATTATCACAACGAAACAAGGGCTTTGTATCCGGTAAGTGTTCATGCTTGTCCCAATGGAGGCTGTCTTGTGATGTGTATTGGCTTTAGCAGGGAAGACCCCTCTGTCTGGGAACACACCATATTCAAAGTCAGTCAAGGTATCTTGGACGACGTTGAGGAAGCCCATGATGCAGGCTTTGCCGTGGCAGTGGCTTACCCCAACCCTGGGAAGGATGTGCTGAATATCAGGACGGGATTGAAGGATGCGCGGGTGGAGGTGTATGATTTGAATGGGAGGATGATTTATGGGCAAGAGATTATGGAGAACATCACTCCAATAAATGCCGAAAGCTGGACTTCTGGCACCTACATCTGGAAAGTCATCGTCAACGGCAAAGAAGCCGAAAGTGGAAAATGGATAAAACAATGATACTATGAAAACAACAAGAATTTACACCCTGCTTGCGCTCCTGCTGATGGCGGGAGGGGTGACGATGCAAGCGCAAGAACAACGTGATGCAGAAAGGCCGACAGGTCTTTTTGAGTGTCAAACGGCGCAAAACACGACCCCTGTCAAACAACCGGCTGTCGTTGCCGTTGAAGACGCATGGCTCCATTATGGCAGCGATGTGTATGGCGGCAACCTCGCTTATGTCCCGGAAGGGGTTCCGTTTTCGTGGGCGGTGTCGTTCCCGCCTTCTGTCCTACAGTCATACGACGGCTTCACATTGACCCGTGTTGCCATCTATGAAAACGAATGGAACATGGGAAACTTGAGAATGGGGGTCTTTTATGGTAACAATTATATGCCTCTTACCCTGAAGAACGAGCAAATCTTTGTTCCGACAGGCTATGTGGGCTTGTGCGAGATTGTTTTGGACAACGCAGTGGAGATTGACCCCTCGCAGCACTTGTGGATTGTCTTCTCCGAACTCGATATGACAGAGACCTATTCGGCTGCTTTCTGCTATGACGACAACCCCGATCCCAACGCGCGTTGGGTGCAGATGGAAGAAAACAAATGGGATGATCTCGCAAACTTTGGCCTTTGGGAGACCATCCAGTTCATGATATGGGCATACGTGACCGATGACCCATGGGGCGTGGAAACGCAGTTGAATCCGATAGGTTCAAGTGCTTATCCTCATCCAGGCGGGAATATGCTCAACATCTGCACAACCTTACCAAACGCTCGAGTGGAAGTGTATGACATGATCGGAAGATTTGTTCACAGCCAAGAGATTACGGAGAATTTCACTTCGATAAATGCCGAAGGCTGGCCTGCGGGGGCGTATGTTTGGAAGGTTTATACGAGCCCTTCGACAGGCTCAGGGACTTTGATGGAGACGGGGAAATGGATAAAAGAATAGGAGATTTCCCGCAAGGGGAAACTAAAACAAGGTGATAACAAATTAAAAATCAATAGAATATGAAAGACTTAAAGTTTTACATCCTGCTTGCACTCTTGCTGATGGCGGGCGGAACAATGAAAGCCCAAGTCCGTTTCGACTGGCAATGGGGCTATGGCAGCATGGGTGATGACGATCCCTACTTCATCCTCAAAACCGACGAAGGGTACTTTGTTGGTGGCAACATCGACAATGATGGAGGCTTTAATGTTGAATGTGAACACAATGGCCAACGTGGGGGTTGGCTTATCAAACTGAATGAAGCAGGGGAACTGGTTGACCAATCGTGCGTGGATATGGGCATTTTGAGCCAAATCTCACAATCCAGGACGAATCCGAACCATTACTTTTTGTGCGGAATGGATCCTGTTGGCAACGAATCGATTGCTTGCGTCATTAAGATGGATGAACAGATGAATGTGCTATGGAAGCACGTCTATGGAAATCCAGCGTACACCTCTTGGTATTCTCCAAGAGTTACGGCGACCAGCGATGGAGGTTGCATTTGTGGCCATTCAGTGGCATGGGATGGTGGCGACATCAGCCATCATTATGGTTCATGGGATGCTTGGATTTTCAAGTTGGACAGCCTCGGCAACCTGCAATGGGAAGTTACCTTGGGGACTGAAGACAATGAATTGGTCAGCAAAATCAAGGAAATGGAAGATGGTTCCTATACGGTATTGATTAACGGCAACCCGCAACAATACGGCTCTCTTTATAGTTGCAACCAGTATCCGACTATTGTGTTCGGTGTGGTGGCCAAATTAGATGCTGAAGGCAATTTGTTGGATAACCGATGCTACGGCGGCTATACCCAAGATGATTCTTTTGCCGATTTCATCGTGCTTGAAGACGGCTATCTCTATGCGGGTGGAGCGGCTTCAAATGATGGAGATCTTGAAGGTGCTGGTTATCATTTGGGTTACAACCAAGGTCTTCCCCATTATGGCCGTAGCAGTGATGCCTGGCTTTTGAAAACCGATTTTGACGGCAATGTGATATGGAGCAGATGTTATGGTGGCACACTTAATGATGCCGCGTGTAAAGTCTTTCAGAATGAAGACGGTGGTTTTACAGTCACTGGATTGTCGGAATCGAGGGATGGCGATGTGCAAAGTGCCTTGCAATTGTATGAGCCACCACAAGGGTCTTGGGGGGCTCGAAAGCCTTGGATATTCAGGACGGATGCCAAAGGTTATCTGTTGTGGGAGCGGGTGATGGGTGCCGATGTGGCTTCGGCTCAAATTTATAATGATGCCGTGCAAGTCAGCGACAAGGAGTTTGTCTTTCTTTGCCAGGATGCCTTGTACCCGCCGCCCTATCCCTACGGCGACATCAACTGCCCGAATGTGGTAGTGGGTTCGCAGGACAATTATTGGGTTTTCCACCTTACCGATATCTTTGACTATGATGGTGTCGAGGAACAGGAAGGATGGAGTGGAGATGGTGTTGGGGTTTATCCTAATCCGAGTAAGGACTTGGTGCGGATATATGGTGTTGAGGCTACGGAAGTGCGGGTTTACAATGTGCTTGGCCAGCTGGTGAAGCATGTTCAAGATACAAATGAAGTCAATGTGAGCGATTTGCAGGAAGGGTTGTACTTGTTGCGGATTACGGATACGGATGGGAAAAACCATGTTGCACGGGCGGCAGTGAAGGAATAGAGATTCCCCGCAAGGGAAAACTAAAACAAGGTGATAACAAATTAAAAATCAACAGAATATGAAAGACTTAAAGTTTTACATCCTGCTTGCACTCTTGCTGATGGCGGGAGGGGTGACAATGCAAGCGCAGGAATATCCGTCTGACCTGACGACGATTTTTGAATCGGATACCGTATGGTTCAACGCCATCAGAAACTATGACGACAACACTTTCTTGGCCTTTGGCGGGAACGAGGAGGAGAAATGCAAGGTCGTGAAGATTACATACGACGGGGAAATAATCGCCTCGGCTGCAATTCCAAGCTATAGGATGAGTCAATGGAGTCACGGCGGCTATTATGGAGGCAAGTTCCGCTATGCCTCGTTCCGTTTGGATGATAACGACACGCTGCCCATGCTTTGTGTGGTTGAGGTGGATCCCGAGGACTTGTCGTGGACCTACTATGGTTGCCAATGGGAAGGCCTCGACTTCAACCATCCTGACAATTCCTTTATGTACAGTTCCATGATTCATAGCGTGTTTTCGAAGGACGGCAGCCTGTTGGTGTCGTATCCTGTTGACAGTGTCTGGTCTCTCAATGAGCGGGAAGCGATACATCTGATCAAGTTCGACGGTCAAGGCAATAGGGTGAAAGAGAGGATCTTCGATTCCATTCCTTACAGTTTGTCAAACCAGTTCTTCTCGGGCACCGATTCGCTGGGATGTCGCCTGATTGTGAGGAACCCCGTGCAATATGGGTTTGATTGCTACACCCTTGATGAAGAGTTCAACACGATCTCCGTCAGGGAAGATGCCGGGAAGGTTTACGTTTCAATGCCGTATATCAGCGGATGGATAGGCAATTTCGAGATGCCTGACTTTGTGCGCCTCAATCCTTACAACAGGATGGCTTATTCGATAGGTTGTGAAGGTCCGTTGAGCAAGGATGTCGCAAGGGATGGAATGCCAAGGAGTGATCTTGATGTGTTCATGAGGGTTTTCGACAAGGACTTTGAAGTTGTGAATTGGGATTGGGGTATCGTGAATCCCACAAAGAACGATGAAGGCTATGGCATGGCGTTCAGTCCCGATGGCACCGTGTTTATGATGGGCTGGATGGACATCAGTGTCGGCGGCAGCAACTATAATGACAATTTGTACGTGGCCCAAACGGATGCGCTCCTGAACAAACAACATGAGATTTATTTCAAGACCACAAAGTGTCACGTGATTCCATCTGATATCGATGCTTGTCCCGACGGAGGTTGCCTCGTGTACGCGACACGCATAAATACAACCTCCGGATACAAAGACCACTGCATCTACAAAATCACGCCGGAGGATTTCGTGAATGTTAAGGAGGCGCATTCGCATGGTTTTGTGGTTGCCACGGCTTACCCCAATCCGGGAAAGGATGACCTCAACATCCGCACGACCCTGCAAAATGCCCATGTGGAAGTTTATGATTTGAGTGGAAGACTGGTTTACAGCCAAGAAATCACCGACAACATCACCCCTATAACAACGACTTCCTGGCCTTTAGGAACATATATCTGGAAGGTGATGGCTAACGGCAGGGAAGCGGAAAGTGGGAAATGGATAAAACAATGATACTATGAAAACAAAACTCAAATTTATTGCTGCTATTGCTTTTGCGGTGCTTTTCGGAAGCAAAGCATTTGCCCAGGAGTGGGAGTATGCTGACGAGTTTTCGTATTCCGACAACGAGTGCATGGTGAATTTTGATGCGACAGAATCGTCTGATGGAACAATCGCCGTCAGTTCGGTGCATTATTTCAAGAGTGGTGAGGGTGACTTCTATTCCTATCATTCGGCTGCCAGAAAGTTGTCGGCAAACGGTGAGTTGTTGGCCGAAAAAAGCCATTTCAGAGAGAGCTATTTTTCACCTAATATCCCCTATCTCATCGAGAATCCCAACGGTGGACTTTACATGCTGGCGACCTACAGCCCCGACCACGACTATACCTATTTCAACTATTTCAAAAACTACGACAATCCACCCGACAAAGCCATTATAGGTTTGTACAAACTTGATGAAAACCTTGATATTGAAGCAAGTTATGAGCATGATTTTGTGATAGATACCTTTGAGAAACATGATTCGCAATGGAATTGGTTGCCTAATCATTACAGTGGGCAAATCTATGTCTTTTCGGCTTTTGAGGATGAAGGAAGCATTGTCGGCGGTTATATCAAGACCATCAGTCATGGGAGTGAGAACCAAGAATGGCATGATTCCATATTTTTCTTCAGAATGAATTTTGAAGGCGAATTTGAAGACTTCACAGGTTATGAGATGACGACAAGAGGCGGTGCGGTTTCGTATATCTATCGTCGCAATCATATCGTTAAGGATGACTCGGGTTATCTTTTCTACATTCAGGGAAGGAGTTGCTTGGCTGATTTTTCCCCGAATGCCAACAGGCAAGGTTGTGTGTTTAGGTTGGATGAACATCTTAATGTTTTGAACGTGAGAGAGTTTCGCCATGTTGACTATAGCCAAATGCCGGAAAACACTTTCTACAACATCACCGTCAAACGCAGCAAGCATAACACCACTTATCTTGCCACTTCGTCAAAATCGAAGTCAGACCCAAGCAATGACGAGGATTGCCGTTTGTATGAGTATGACGACAGCGGCACTTCGGTTTCGGTGGCGAATCACATCGTGAGAGGCTCCGACCAATGGGACATGCCTGCCATGTTGAAAGGCGTGGATGTGGCGGATGACAACACCGTGTTTTTTGCCTACACTTTGAACGTGGGCTTTATGAATGACTTGGATTCGTGGATGATGATTGAGCATTTGGATGCCAATTTTGACACAATTTCAACGGTGTATTACGATTTGGGAGGATATGACAACATCCATAGTGAGGCATACGGCATCACCGCAACTGATGATGGTGGTGTTTTACTGACTTTTTCCTCAGTAAACCTCGACAACAACAACCAACACTGGACCACTGTAACCAAATTCCCTGCCGAGGCTTTTGTGGGTATTGAGGAGGCTCACGACAACGGCTTGAAGGTGGCCGTTGCTTACCCCAATCCGGGGAAGGATATGCTGAACATCAGGACGGCTGTCACGATGTGGCAGCCTTACAATGCCCGCGTGGAAATCTTTGATTTGACTGGAAAACTAATTTATAATCAAGAAATTACGGAGGATATTACATCGATAGATACTGAAAACTGGCCTTCGGGGACGTATGTTTGGAAGGTGGTATCAGAAGGCAAACAAGTTGAGTATGGAAAATGGATAAAAGAATAGGAGATTCCCTCGCTTCGATTTCCCCGCAAGGAGAAACTAAAACAAGGTAATAACAATTTTAAAATCAACAGAATATGAAAAACATTAGACTTTACACCCTGCTTGCAGCCCTGTTATTGACGGGTGGGTGGAAAATGCAAGCGCAAGAGTATTTACCCATTGCCCAGAAAGGAAACGAGTGGCACACTTTCGAGACCGCCATTCATTGGATTAACAACTATGTCAATTGGTGCTCGGGAGACACAATCATTGGAAATGTCCGATATATGAAAATCATGGGCATCTCGAATAACGGCGACCCTCATCTGTTCACCGTGCTTAGGGAAGAGGACGGAAAGGTATGGGAACGCCATTTGAATACTTCAGTGGAAACATTACTTTATGACTTCACTGCCAGCGTTGGCGACACTTTGTGTTTTGGTGAGCCGGGAGCTTCTTTTGTCCTTGATTCCATTAGCACGGTGCAGATTGGAGGTATTGACAGGAGAAAGTTCTGGTTTGGATTGGAATATGACGGTTTTGGGAACCCTCGCGCCAAGGAAACATGGGTTGAGGGCATAGGCAGCGATTTCGGATTGCTATGGAGTGGATACTACGGCGTTTATGACGGTTGGCATTGCTTGCTGTGCTTCCATCAATACGGGGAACTCGTTTGGGAGAACCCTGAATACGGTTTTTGCACCTATACGACTGTTGAGGAAAACAAGGATTCTGAAATCGCCCTTTATCCCAACCCTGGCAACAACACGCTCAACATCTGCACCACCTTGCAGAATGCGTGTGTGGAGGTGTATGATATAAATGGGAGATTGGTTCATAACCAAGAGATTACGGACAATGTCACTTCGATAAATGTCGAAAGTTGGCCTTCGGGGGCATATCTTTGGAAAGTGGTGGCCAATGGAAAGGAAGCCGAAAGTGGAAAATGGATAAAACAATGATACTATGAAAACAACGAGTTTTTATGCCCTGTTTGCGCTACTGATGGTGGGAGAAATGAATTTGCAAGCCCAAGATAGCAAAATGGCACAAAACGTTGGCGAAAGACAGATTGAATACGGTTATTGGGCAGATACCGTTACCGAACAGCCTGAAGGCTATGTGATTGATGCCGAAGGCAATGTGGAAATCTCCTCGCCTGAAGGTTTGGCTTGGCTTTCGTGTGTAGTGAATGGGCTGAACGGCTGTGAGCCTGACAACTTTGACGGACGCACCGTAAGACTTATGGCCAACCTTAACCTTGAAGAAACATACGGCTTGATGAACCTCGTTCCCATAGGAAACCGTGAGCACCGTTTCATGGGCTCCTTTGATGGCCAAAACCACAGCATAGATGGATTGTTTATATTAAACAGTCTGGGTGAGGAAATGCGGATGATATGGGTTTGTTTGGCTATTTGTATCATGGCACGGTGAAAAACCTGTCGCTCAATTCCGGTTTTTATGCTTATATGCATCCATTTGACATGAATACAGGAACATACGAGCTTTATTATGACGCACTTGTTGCCGCTGTTGCGGATTCCCTCTCAGTGGTGGACGGTTGTACATGCAGGCTTAAAATGTTGGAAGCAGTAGGAAATGCACATGCCGGCGGGACATATATGGCAAGCGTTGTCGGCTTGAACCGCAATTCTATTGTTCGCAATTGTTGCTACGAAATGGATAGGTATTCTCAGCTTGGGGCAATAGATGTAGGCGGTATCGTCTTGCGTAACCTTTGTGAAGGCGATTATGCTGATGCCATTGTGGAGAACTGCTATTTTTACGGAAGCCTGATGGGATCTTTCAGCGATGAAAACATGGGTGGTATCGTGTGTTTTAACGAAACTGTTTCCAATGGGAAGAAAGCCATTGTAAGGAATTGCTATTCGGAATTGCTGGACTATTTGACTGGTCATTATAATAAAGGTTGTATTGTGGCATACAACTCGGAGGGCAGTGTTGTTGAAAATTGCTTTGCCGATGTCAGTGGACAACAAGGATGGAATGGGTTGTTTGGCACTAATTTGGGCGAGACGGTCAACTGCACCGATTTCGTTCCTAATGTAGGCGATGGTTGGTTATCGGAATCTGTTGTGATAGGTGGTACAGAAATCAATGAATTAGTCGAGGCTTTAAACGCATGGGTTAGCATTCAAGATGAACCAAGCCAATATCTGACATGGATTGAGGGCTATTACATCTCGGTTCCTGAATTTGGAGAGGTTTGGGGCGTTGCTGAGGATAAAACTTCTTCAAGAGTGAACGCTTATCCCAATCCGGGGAAGGAAGTGCTGAATATCAGGACGGGATTGAAGGATGCGCGGGTGGAGGTGTATGATATGAGTGGGAGGATGGTTTATGGGCAAGTGATTACGGAGAATGTTACTTCGATCAATACTAAAGAGTGGCCTTCAGGGACTTATGTTTGGAAAGTCATCGCCAACGGCAAGGAAGCCGAAAGTGGGAAATGGATAAAACGATGATACTATGAAAGCAAAAAGATTTTACA
Source organism: Candidatus Limiplasma sp. (assembly GCA_036759285.1). Classification (GTDB taxonomy): domain Bacteria; phylum Bacteroidota; class Bacteroidia; order Bacteroidales; family F082; genus Limimorpha. The sequence goes on from DAIOUZ010000053.1 coordinate 14,728, forward strand.
CCCTGCTTGCGCTCCTGATGTTGGGAGGGGTGACCATGCAAGCGCAAGAGCATGAATTGACCGAGTTTTGGGTCAACGACACGTTGACTATCCAATACCTTCATCGCATTGATGGTGGGTTCCTCGCAAAAGGTTACGGCTTGGAACCTTATAGGCAGCATGTCGTGAAGTTCAATGATGAGGGTGAGGTGCTTGGTACGGTGTGTTGGTTCACCATGGACAATCCCACCGAGGAATACGATTGGCAAAGCGAGTTCTTTACTCGTTCGGACGGCAACACGGGTTTCATCTATATGACAAGGGAAAACGATGCGGCTTTGCTTTACTCCGTTTCCATTACTGATGAATTTGAAGTGATCACAAGCCAATTCAACTGGACAGGGCTTGATGTGCGCAGGTATGATGCTCTGTTTGAGCCATCAGTCGTTTGTTGTAAGGACG
>DAIOUZ010000053.1:15178-15519 GCA_036759285.1 Candidatus Limiplasma sp.
GTTATTTTTTCCTATTCGGTTGACACTTTGTTTTCCGCTTTAAGCCAAGGCATTCGCATATTGAAGTTTAATACCCAGGGCGATGTTGTGGCGGAAAGGCTTTTCGAGGCCGCACCCATGCAGGATGCCTATCCTGTGTTCTCGTCGCCTGACTCTTTAGGTTGCTGTAATATCATGCCTAATCCTAACCCTCCGCTTGAAATGGATTGTTATGTTCTGGATACAGATCTAAACATCAGTTTTGTCAAAGAACACATCAACTCACTATCTTATCCGAAGATGCTGATGGGTTATATGTACGTGTCGCTTAACCCATACAACAGCAGGACTTACGGAATGGG
>DAIOUZ010000053.1:15529-17830 GCA_036759285.1 Candidatus Limiplasma sp.
TCCAGCCATCAAACAGGACATCTTCATGACCGCGTTCGATGACAAGTTCAACCAACTGGCATACTGTTTGGGGCCTGCCACCGACCTCAACGACGAACGAGCCTTGCGCAAAGCCATAGACTACGGCAGCGATGGTGGAGTCTATATGTGTGGATATATGGATTATGGCAGCATCAACAATATGTATATCACGCATTTTGACGAGAATCTGAACCAATTTGGCGAAATCTATTACCACGATGAGCAAAGGGCACTTACTCCATACAGCGTGTGCGCCTATCCCGATGGTTGCATGGTGTGTAGCGCGGGAATGAACAGGAGGACACAAGAAAGGGAGAATTGTATTTATCGCATCAAGGATGAGGTGTTTGTTGGTGTTGACGAAGCCCATGATGCTGGCTTTGCTGTGGCGGTGGCTTATCCCAACCCCGGAAAGAATGTGCTGAACATCAGGACGGGATTGCAGGATGCGAGGGTGGAGGTGTATGATATGAGTGGGAGGATGGTTTATGGGCAGGAGATTACGGAGAATAGCACTTCGATAAATACTGAAGGGTGGCCTTCGGGGACTTACATCTGGAAGGTGGTTTCAAACAACAAAGAAGTAGAAACTGGAAAATGGGTGAAAATCTTACAATAAAGGCTTCTCGTATCAGGATAAATAGTAAGTTTTCTACGCTAATTATCCCCGAAAGCAATCTTGACCCGTTTTGGGGACAATTAGTATGGTACTTATTTATCCTTGAAATGATTTTTTTGTCGTTCGGGGAAAAATAAAATGGTATTTATTTATCCACAAAAGGATATTTTTCTACCTTTGCGGACAAATAAAGAGAAAAATATGAGCAATATTATTGGACGAAACACTGAAATTGAGGAACTTATGCGACTTTATCGCCGTAATAGGCCCGAATTTGTCGCCGTTTATGGTCGCCGCAGGGTGGGAAAAACCTACCTCATCAAGGAATTGTTCAAGGACAAGATGGCGTTTTACCATACGGGAATGTCGCCCTTTGATGCCGAAAACACGAACATCCTGCAAGACCAACTGAAAAGCTTCCACAACTCGCTCATCCGTTACGGACAGGAGCCTTCGGAGCATCCCAAGAGTTGGATTGAAGCCTTTTTTATGCTCGAAAGGCTGTTGGAAAGTCTCAGCGGGGAGCAACGCCAAGTGGTCTTCATCGACGAATTGCCGTGGATGGACACGCCACGGTCGGGGTTCCTCTCGGCTTTCGAGCACTTTTGGAACGGCTGGGGTTCGGGGCGTGACAACCTGATGCTTATCGTGTGCGGCTCGGCCACCTCGTGGATGGAAGACAACCTCATCAACAACCACGGCGGGCTTTACGGCCGACTCACTTACGAAATCAAGCTCTCGCCGTTCACCCTTTGCGAATGCGAGGCCTATTTCAAAGCGATGGACTTGCGCCTGACGCGCTACGACATCATCCAAGCCTATATGGCCGTTGGCGGCATACCTTATTATTTGGGTTTCTTCCGTAAGGGATTGAGCCTCGGCCAAAACCTCGACTTGCTGTTTTTTGCCCGCAACGCCAAGCTGAAAAACGAATTTGACAGGCTGTTCTCCTCGTTGTTCTCGCGGCCAACCAACTACAAGAAAATCATCAACTTGTTGGCTACGAAGCACTGCGGATTCACGCGAGACGAAATTGCCACTGCGACAGGTATCCAGAAGGGCGGCGGCTTCTCCAAGATGCTGTCCGCCCTCGAAGCCAGTGACTTCATCGTGCGTTATGTGCCTTTTGGCCGCTCAAAGCGAGAGGAACATTACAAGTTGGTGGACAATTTCTGCCTGTTCCACGGCAAATTTTTGGCCAATGGCGAAATCACCGATCCTGAGTTTTGGGAGAAAAACCAAAACGCGCAACGGCTTTCGGTTTGGAAAGGCATTGCTTTTGAGGAAGTCTGCATGAAACATATCCGACAGATTAAGAACGCTTTAGGCATCAGAGGCATCACCTCAAAAGAATCCGCATGGAGCCTTCGCGGCGACGACGAAACCGAAGGCACGCAAATCGACCTTCTGATTGACCGCGCCGACCGCGTTGTGAACCTCTGTGAAATGAAATTCTATAAAGAAGAGTTTACCATCGACAAGGCTTACGACAAAAAACTACGCCATAGGACGCAGACCCTCGTTGATAACCTGCCCAAAAACCGCAACGTACATCTCACGTTGATAACGACTTACGGCCTGACCTACAACGAGTATTTCGGGCAGATTCAAATGTTGGTCACGATGGACGACTTGTTCAATGAAACGCGATGACTTATAAA
>DAIOUZ010000054.1:0-8957 GCA_036759285.1 Candidatus Limiplasma sp.
CCTCAGCCAGAAATTCTACCGCTCCGTCAAAGAGCCAATGCCCTACGACAGCATCGAAGGTTTGGAGAGCATCGACAAAATCATCCAAATCGACCAAGCCCCCATTGGACGCACACCGCGCTCTAACCCAGCGACCTACACCAAGGTCTTTGACGACATTCGCAAACTCTACGGCGAGCTGCCCGAGTCGAAAATCCGCAACTACAAGGCGGGGCGTTTCTCCTTCAACGTGAAAGGCGGTCGCTGCGAGGCCTGCAAGGGTGGAGGTGTACGCGTCATTGAGATGAACTTCTTGCCCGACGTGTCGGTGATGTGCGAAGAATGCCAAGGCAAACGCTACAACCGCGAGACCTTAGAGGTGCGCTACAAAGGCAAGTCCATCAATGACGTGCTGAACATGACCATCAACGAGGCAGTGGAATTTTTCGAGAACATTCCAAACATCATCCAAAAAATCAGGACGTTGAAAGATGTCGGTTTGGGTTATCTGACCCTAGGTCAGGCCTCCACCACCATCAGTGGCGGTGAGGCACAGCGCGTGAAACTCGCCACTGAACTTGCCAAGCGCGACACAGGCAAGACGCTCTATGTTTTGGATGAACCCACGACAGGCTTGCATTTCGAGGACATCAAGGTGCTGATGAATGTGTTAAACAAGTTGGTGGACAAGGGTAACACTGTCCTCATCATCGAGCACAATATGGATGTCATCAAGATGGCAGATTATATCATCGACATGGGTCCTGAGGGCGGCGACCGTGGTGGACGCATTGTTTGCCAAGGTACGCCGGAGGAAGTCGCCAAGTGTAAGGAAAGCTATACGGCTAGGTATTTGAAGGAGGAACTTTAGGGAATCCCCTTACCTCAGCCAAAGCACCTGACCTTTTGAAATGCGGTCACCTTCTTTCAACCCGTTTTTCTTCAAAATCTTTTCAGGCTTCATAGCGAAACGCAAAGCGACATCGCGAATGGTTTCGCCTTCCTGGACGGTGTATTTCTTTGCTTTCCAGTTGCTGTTTCTCAGCTTCGACAGATACACCACATCGCCACTGTGGAAGACCACCTCTTCGGGATGCTTCAGGCAGTTGTACTGACAGAACCGCTTGAACTTGATGCCAAAAGCCTTAGCCATACTCTCTGGCGTTTCCCCTTCTTTTGCATACACGAAACGCACCTGGTTGTTTTCATAAATGAAACGTTTGTCCTGGGTCATATCGGCCAAAGGATACACCGATTTGTCCACTGGAGAGAATGCCAGTTCAAAGTATTCGACAACAGCAGGGTCGATGGGCTCGACCTCACTCTCCGCCAAAAGGCCGAGAGCAATTTGGTCGTATTGCGTCAAGTCGTACAAGTTGATGCGGTCGATAAGCAGTTGGGCATACTTATGATTGGTGGCGTAACCCGCGGCTTTCAGGCCCTTGGCCCAACCTTCATAGTCGGTAATGTCGAGCTCAAACAAGGCGGCATAACGGGTGCGGCCACACAAAAAGTCCGAATGGTCACGAAACGAATCCTCCACGTTGTCGTATTTGCGGAAGCACTCGTTTTTCTCGTCGTCGTCCATATAATAGGTGTCGCCTTCCCAGCCCTTGTGACACTTGATGCCGAAGTGGTTCTTCGCATTACGCGCCAACGAACTATTGCCTGCACCCGACTCCAAAAGGCCTTGCGCCAACGTGATGGAGGCGGGAATCTTATGCGTCTTCATTTCGCGGATGGCGATGTCCTTATAGGTCTGGATGTATTCCTCTGGTGTGATGCGTTGAGCCGTCAAAGCTATTGGCAACGCTAAAAGAAAAAACAAGTACAATTTCCTCATATCCCAACAACGAAAAACCTGCGAAAATCGTATAAAACAAAAATAAAAATGCCTCAACTCCGAAAAAAACCGTATCTTTGAAGCCAATTTTTGCGAATCTATGGACACAACCAGCCTTTTCAAATACTTCCCTGAGCTGAGCGACAAGCAAAAGGAACAGTATAACCAACTGAAAGACTTATATTTGGACTGGAACAGCAAAATCAATGTCATCTCGCGCAAGGACATGGAGCACTTCTATGAGCACCATGTTTTGCATTCGTTGGCCATCGCCAAATACTACGAACTGCTGCCTGGCATGAAGGTCATGGACTTGGGCACGGGTGGCGGCTTCCCTGGCATCCCTTTGGCCATTATGTTTCCGCAGACCGATTTTTACCTCATCGATGGAACGGGCAAGAAAATCAAGGTGGTGAATGCCGTGAAGGAGGCTATTGGCTTGGAGAATGTGGTAGCCGAGCACAAACGCGCCGAAGAAGTGAAGGAGAAGTTCGATGTGATTACCGGTCGTGCCGTGATGACCTTGCCAGAGATCGCCAATTTGGCTGGCAACAAACTGAGAATCAGAGGCGATGTAGAAGCAGGTGGTATCATTTACCTGAAAGGCGGCGACCTGACGGAAGAATTCAAGGCACTGAATCGCTATTGGAAATACAAGAAAGCCATCATTAGCAAATGGTTTACTGAAGAATATTTTATGGAGAAATATGTGGTACATTTATACTAAAAGCTAAGGTCCCTGAGCCTGTCGAAGGGCCGACCTAGAATGACGGTGCTTCGACAGGCTCAGCAACCTGCTTCAACTGAACAACTGAATAACTGAACAACTTAATACTAATCAAAATGAAAAGACTAACACTAACCTTAATCGCAATGCTTGCTCTGAGCGTGACCATGATCGCCCAACAAGCTATGCCTGTGCCTTTCGACCAGAACGTCAGAAGAGGCAAACTCGAGAACGGACTGACCTATTACATCCGTCACAATGAGAAACCTGCCCAGCGCGCCAACTTCTACATCGCGCAGAAGGTCGGTTCCATCCTTGAAGAAGACGACCAGCAAGGTCTGGCCCACTTCCTGGAGCACATGGCCTTCAACGGTACGAAGAACTATCCTGGCAAAGAGCTCCTTAACTACATGGAGCACAACGGCGTGAAGTTCGGCGAGAACGTCAACGCTTGGACCAGCATCGAGCAAACCGTCTACATGCTGACCAACGTGCCGACCACCAACATGAACCTCGTGGATTCGTGCATCCTCATCCTGCACGACTGGTCGAGCTTCATTTCGCTTGAAAGTGAGGAAATCGACAAGGAACGCGGTGTCATCCTTGAAGAAATGCGTCAAGGCCAAGGTGCCCAGATGCGTATCTACCAAAAGATGCTGCCCGAGATTTATCCCAACAGCCCTTATGGCCACCGTCTGCCCATCGGCACCGAGGAAGTCGTCAGCGGCTTCAAGCATGATGCTTTGCGCGCTTACTATCACAAGTGGTACCGCCCCGACTTGCAAGGCATTATCATCATCGGCGACGTTGACGTCAACGAGGTGGAAAACCACCTGAAGAGCATCTTCGAGGACATCCCCGCCCCCATCAATCCTGCCGAGCGCACCCGCTTCCAAGTGGCCGACAACGCTGAGCCTATCGTCAGCATCTGCACAGACCCCGAGGAGACCAACTACAACATTTCGGTGTATTACAAGCACGACATCGTGCCTTTTGAAGAAAGAAACGACATCCAATACTGGCTGAAAGGCTACATTGACGAGCTCGTCGCCACCATGTACAACAACCGCATGGAGGAACTGACCCAGAAGGCCAACCCGCCCTTCATTTTCGGTTATGGCTATTATGGCACCTTCTTCGTCAGCGACACCAAGGATGCCTGGACTGGTCTGGCCTACGCCAAGGACAAAGACGGCATTGACGAAGCCCTTAGTGCCATCGTGGCCGAGAACAAACGCATGCAACAATATGGCTTCACCGCCTCCGAGTTTGAGCGTGCCAAGGCCGACCTCATGAAGCGCATCGAAAACCAATACGACGAACGCGACAAGCAGGAAACCGGACGTCTCTTCTACCCCATCCTCAACCATTTCCTCACCAACGAGCCGCTGATGGGCATCGAGAACGAGTATATGCTGCTCGGCCAGATCATGCCTGCCCTGCCCGTGGAGGCCATCAACCAATATGCGCCTGAGCTCATTAGAGAGGACAACATCGTCATCACGCTGACCGCTCCTGAAAAGGAAGGCGAAGTTCTGCCCACCAAGGAAGAGCTTTTGGCCATGTATGAGAAAGCCAATAAAGTTGAAGTGGAACCCTACAAGGAGACCGTCAGCAACGAGCCGCTGATTGCCACGCTGCCTGTGAAAGGCGCCATCGAGAGCAGGAAACATGACGACACCTTCGATGCCACTGTGCTCACCTTAAAGAACGGTGTGAAGGTCATCTACAAGCCCACCCCTTTCAAGGACGATGAAATCCTGATGAACGCTTACAGCTTCGGCGGCTATTCCGTCATGGACCAGAACGACCCCTATACCTTGCAAGAGCTCATTGAAGTGGTGACACTTGGTGGTGTGGGCAACTTCAGTGCCATCGACCTGCCCAAGATTTTGGCTGGCAAGAAAGCCAACGTCAACCCCAATATCAGTTCGTTCACTGAAGGCATGAGCGGCAACTGCTCCGCCCGCGACTTGGAGACCATGCTGCAACTCACCTATTTGTATTTTACTTCACCGCGTAGCGATGAAGAGGCCTTCCAGTCGTACATCACCCGTACCAAGGCCATGGTCGCCAACATTGAGTCCGACCCCAACACCGCCTTCCGCGACAACCTCATGTTCGCCCTCTACGACAACCATCCGCTGGTCAAACGCATGAAGGCAGAGGACTATGACAAAGTTGATTACGCCAAGGCCCTGAAGCTCTATGCCGACCGTTTCAAAGATGCTAACAACTTCGTGTTCACTTTCGTGGGCAATATCGACCCCGAAACTTTCGAACCCATGATTGAACAATACATCGGTTCGCTGAAGACCAAGAAGAACGATGAGACTTGGACTGCCAACGCACCCGTCATCACCGACAAGGATGTCAACAGCCACTACACCAAGGCCATGGAGAATCCGAAGGTTACCTGCTACATGGTCTATAACGGCGACATGGAATTCAACCGCAAGAACCAAATGGTCATGCAGATCCTGAGCGACGTGATGGACATCGTCTACACTGAGAAAATCCGTGAAGACGAAGGTGGTACCTATGGCGTGGGCGTCAACGGCAACCTGAGCAACCGCCCGAAAGAGACCTTCATGTTCCTCATCGGCTTCGAGACCAACAAGGAGATGTACGAAAAGCTGATGGGTATTGCCAAGGCAGAGCTCCAGAACGTTGCCAACCAAGGCCCGCGTCCTGAAGACCTGAAGAAGGTGAAGGAATTCCTCGTCAAGAAACACGCCGAGGATCTGGAGAACAACCGCTACTGGATGAACTGCATCACGACGCAAGAGCGTGACGGCTACAACCCGATGCAGAACTACACCGACATCATTAATGGCATCACTGGCGACGATGTGGCCAACATGGCGAAGGCCGTGCTGAATGGCTACAAGAAAGAAGTCGTGCAAATCCCCGAATAAACAATGGCCTATGGCCTATAGCCTATGGCCTGCTTCAACATAGTGAAAGCGGGCCATAGGCTATGAGCCATCAGCCATAGGCCAGTAAAATGAAATCTTTAAATCTTAAAATCAAATAATTATGACAGAAAAACAAACATTGAGAGACAACCCCACCATGCGGTGGATTGCCTTGTTGCTCTTGGCCTTGGCCATGTTTTGCAGCTACATTTTCATGGACATTTTGTCCCCCATCAAGGACCTGATGCAGGATACCCGTGGTTGGGACAGCGCCTCATTCGGCCGTATGCAAGGTGCCGAGGTGTTCCTTAACGTCTATGTGTTTTTCCTCATCTTCGCTGGTATCATCCTCGACAAGATGGGCGTGCGTTTCACTGCTGTACTTTCGGGTGCCGTAATGCTTGTAGGCGGACTGATTAAGTTCTATGCCGTCAGCGAATCCTTTATGGGTACAAGCATGGAAACATGGTTTAACACTCACCTCAACTGGAATGTCAACATTCCGTTCATTGGCGACATCCTTCCCTTCGCTGACGGAATGCCTGGTTCGGCCAAATTGGCTGCCATCGGCTTTATGATATTCGGTAGCGGCTGCGAGATGGCCGGCATCACCGTGAGCCGTGGTATCGTGAAGTGGTTCAAGGGCCGTGAGACAGCTCTGGCCATGGGTTCTGAGATGGCTCTCGCTCGTCTTGGTGTGGCCACCTGCATGATTTTCTCCCCCTACTTCGCCAAGTTGGGCGGCGAAATCCATGTTGAAAACTCCGTCAAGTTTGGTGTGGTGTTGCTCTGCATCGCTCTCATCATGTTCATCGTCTATTTCTTCATGGATCAGAAACTCGACAGCCAGACTGGCGAAGCCGAAGAAAAAGATGATCCCTTCAAGATCAGCGACCTTGGCAAGATTTTCTCCAGCCTTGGATTCTGGCTGGTCGCCTTGCTCTGCGTGCTTTATTATTCGGCTATCTTCCCGTTCCAGAAGTACGCTGTGAACATGCTGCAATGTAACCTTACTCTTAACCCCGCTGACATCAATTCCTATTGGGGTGGCAGTACGGAAAGCTTCCCGATTTCGGTCACCATCGTGCAATACATCATCATGCTCATCGTGGCCATCTGCGCCTTCGCCAGCAACTTCTCGAAGAAGAAAGGCCTGAAATTCGGTTTGATGGCTGTGGCTATCGTCGCCTTGGTGGTTTACTGCTACATGGGTTACATGCGTGGCACTGCCGAGACCATCTTCGCCGTGTTCCCGCTACTGGCTGTGGCCATCACGCCCATCCTTGGCAACTATGTAGACCATAAGGGTAAAGCCGCTACGATGCTCATGCTTGGTTCCATCTTGTTGGTGGTCTGCCACTTGACCTTCGCCTTCATTTTGCCCGCCTTCAAGGGCAATGCCGTGGGAGGCACTGTGATTGCCTACATCACTATCCTGGTGCTGGGTGCTTCGTTCTCGTTGGTGCCTGCCGCTTTGTGGCCAAGTGTCCCGAAGTTGGTGGACGAAAAGATTATCGGATCGGCCTATGCAGCCATCTTCTGGATTCAGAACATCGGCCTTGGCCTCTTCCCCACCCTCATCGGCAATGTGCTGCAAAAGACCAATCCCGAAGGCACCGCTGCCCATGAACTGAACTACACCTGGGCACTCATCATGTTGGCTGCCCTTGGTATCGCCGCTCTGCTCATCTCGGTCTATCTCAAGGCCGTTGACAAGAAGAAAGGCTTTGGCTTGGAGGAGCCTAACATCAAGATCAATTAAAGAACGCTAAATGCTGAATTATGAATGCAGAATGGTGCTATGCACTGTTCTGCATTCTTTATTTATATTTTTAATTCTGAATTCTACATTCAGCATTCCACATTCAAAATTCAGAATTATTTATGCACAAACGGCACGTTACACATCAAAAGGATCTCCTTCACGAAAGCCTGCTCGCTAAGGCCGAAATGGCCGTCGGCGCGGGAGAGTTGTGTCATCATGAGTGAGAAAGCACGCTTCTTCTCTTTCGTCATGCGCTTTATGGTCTCATAGGCCCTCATCTGCAAAGCATTCTTTGGAATCGGGACGAAACCTTTATCCTCAAATTCCAATTCCTTGAGGCAAGCCTTCAAACATTCACTTTCTCCTTTGTGGGTGCGGAAATCGGCTCCAACCAAATTGTAGAGCACATTGGCAATCGCATTTTTTTCCTCTTGGGTAAATTTTTCTTCCATGAAGACAGAATTTTTCTGCAAAGAAACGATTTTTTATAATTTTGCGGCAAGAAATCATACGAAAAATCGAATCACCATGAAAAAGCTGTCCTTCCTGTTTCTGGCTTTGGTAGCCTCATTTGCGCTACAAGCCCAATGGGTAGACGACCCTGCAAGCAACACCTTCATCGCCAACTGTGCCCATGGTGCCAGCGAGGTGTATGTTTCAACTGACATAACGACAGGTGACTCATACGTGCAATGGCATTACCAAGGCGACAACGGTTGGTCGCCATGGTTGCAGCGACTTGATTTCAACGGCGTACCACAATGGCCTGCCAACGGCATCCATGTCACTACACCCGATTTTGCCACATGGTCGCCAGGCTATGCCATGACCGCTGTCAATGGAGGCGTGGTAACAGTGTTCCGCACCCTCGGACCTCATCACTGGGCCGTCAAAATCAACGCCGACGGCACCTTCCCTTGGGGCGAACATGGCATCGTGCTCTTCGATGGTGAAGGCGGAGGCCGCTCCGAGGTGTTGTCAACCTATTCCTTCAACCATGACGAGGGTATATGGGCACTGGGCACCGACATGGACAGTACCTTCCTGCAATATGTCGATGCCGATGGCACGCTACGACCCAAGACTACCATCAAAAGCCCTGATAAAAAATGCTCCAATGGTCTGTTGGTGCCTGCTGAAAATGGCGTCTTTGTAGTATATTCCAAACACACCCTCCAAGGCTACACCACCTACAACAAGGAAATCCACGTCGCAGGATACAACAAAAACGGCGAACAAATTTTTCCCGAGACGCTGTTGTTTGGGCAACAGGCCGTAGGTGCCAGCTATGTCCATTATGCGATTCCCGACCTCAATGGAGGCGGCTATGTCTATCAATTCCACAATGGTATAGGCGGTGTATATAATACCTATGTCACACATTTCGATAAGGACGGCACCCCCACCATCTCAGATCCCAACGGCATCGCTGTACATAGCTCCGACTACAACAACTTTTACACCAATGCATACGCCACCGTCCATCCTTCGAGCAATGATATCATTATCGCCTATCTCCAAAAAGATGCGGCCTCTCAATCCCAACATCGAATCTATGTCAACCGTATCACGGAGTCAGGCGAAAGACCTTGGGGTGATGGCATTCTTGTGGCGGACTATACAGGCAATTCCTATAGCGACATCCGTGTGGATGCCAACGATGCTACAGATGGATTCGTCGTGACCTACACGATGTGCATCAGCCGGATCGGAATGGGGGTGGCT
>DAIOUZ010000054.1:8967-13577 GCA_036759285.1 Candidatus Limiplasma sp.
ACCTACAGCACCGGCCAAGGCTACGTTGAGGCCGTGGGCTACGACAACGAAGGCAACTTACAATGGAACACCACAATGAGTTCGACCAGTTACAGCAAAGCCATGAGCGAGAATACTACTGGTTTTTATGGCGGACAAAACATCGTGGCATGGGTCAACAGCGACGATGGAGGCGTCTATGGCCAGAACATCGGATGGGACGGTGCTTTGGGTGAGATCAGTCCCCTGCCACCACCTCCAGTCCCTTGCTGCTACGAACCCAGCAATCTTCAAGGCAATTATGTTTACAATGAAGAGACCGCTTCTTACGGTGCATTGATTACATGGGACGCTCCAGACTATAGCGTTTTACACTACAACCTCTATCGACAAAACCTTGATGATGGAACAACAGACATCATCGAAATTGATGCCAATACCACGTCCTACTTCGATGAGACAACACCCAGCACGTATAAATACCAACTCACAGCCATGTACGATGACTTCGAGTCGGATTTCGCCCTAACCCCTGATGGAGAAGATTATATCATAATAGAAGTGACATCGGTTCCTGAAAACGATAACGACAACGAAATCGTTACCCTTTTAAAAATCTATTCCACCAACGGCCAAATCATTCGCAATGCTAACATGGGTGAACTGAGTTCTGGCGTTTACATCGTTCAAGGACTAACCACCACAGGCAAATATGTCACAAAGAAGATTATTGTAAATAAGGAATAAAAGGAATTTAAAAATCATTTCATCATGAAAAAACTTGTACTTACCTTAGCAAGCATTTTTGCTTTCACAGCACTGCACGCTCAATGGGTCGACGACCCGGCTACCAACACTTTCCTCGCCAACTGTGACAACGACGACGGTGAACTCTACATGGCCACCAACCCCAACACCGGTGACACCTATATCCAATGGGAAGGATTCGGCACCAATGGCTGGTCGCCCACCCTGCAGCGCATCAACTTTGAAGGTGTTCCGCAATGGGGCGACGATGGCATCCATATCGGCGGACATGAATTCTCGTCGATGTCGGAAGGTGTCGCCATGACTACCACCACCGATGGCTGCGTGGTGAGTTGTTTTGCCACTTACGACGGCTTCTCATACGCTGTGAAGATTGATCCTGACGGCAATTTCGTTTGGGGAGAACAAGGCCTGCAACTTTTTGGTGGCCTTGGCTTTTCGCGCACCGAATTGACTGCCGGCGATGATGGCGGTTTCTGGGCCTTAGGCTTTGACTACCAAAACCTTTATCTGCAATACGTTGGCGCCGATGGCACTTGGGGACCCACCACCACCATCAGCGACAGCGGCGGATACAAGTGCATGTTCGGCCAACTCACGTTGAGCCTCAACAACAATGTGCTGCTCACCTACGAAAAAGTGGGCGACGGTTTTTATACCGACAAGGAGCTTTATGTCGTCGCCGTCACGCCCGATGGAACCATCCTCAACCCCGCATCCCTTCTCATGTCTTCCCAGACTTTCCAATCCACCTATATCCATAAGGCTGTATCTGATGGCATGGGCGGCGGATATGCCTACATTTGGCACCCTGGCATCGGAGGAGCCTTCAACACTTACGTCTTCCATTTCAACGAGTTTGGTGTTTCCACCATCAGCGACCTAAATGGCATTTCCGTGCATCCAACTGACCCTTCAAACTACTATCTTGACGCATACGCCACCTCCGACCCCGTGAGCCACGACCTCATCATCGTTTACGAACAAACCGATGCTGCAACGCAATCGCAGAGTAGTGTCTATATGAACCGCATCACACCGACGGGTGAGAAACTTTGGGGCGACGGCATAAATGTTGCAGGTAACGTAGGAGTCAACTATTCCGACCTCTTTGTGGATGCCTTTGAAGACGGCAGCGGATTCATGGTAAGCTATACCGTTAACATGTCGGGGTTAAGCTCCGTTTTTGCCATTGGCTATGATATGCAAGGTGACCAGCTCTGGGCGAAGAATATCAGTATAGGGACATACAACAGGACGATGTGCGATAACACCCCGGGCTTCGTCATGGGTCAAAACATTGTGACTTGGGTGAATTGCATTGATGGCGGCATTTATGGCCAAAACATCGGTCCCGACGGTACTATGGGTCCCATCGAGCCGCCCGTCATCACCTGTCTTGCGCCCGAAGACTTCCAAGGTGAGTATGTGTATGACATGCAACAAGAGCTTTTCGGCGTGAAACTCAGCTGGGTGGCTCCTGAAACTCAACCCCTGCATTACAACCTCTACCGCTATCAAGAAATCACCAAGGATGGAGAAATCATCGAAGTGCCTGGCGATGCCACCTCTTATTACGACGAGTGCGGCACTGGAATCTACAAATACCAACTGACTGCCGTTTATGAACACTGTGAGTCAGACTTTGCCCTTACCCCAGATGGAGAGAACTTCGTCTATATGGAAGTGACGGGCATGGAAGAAAGCAGCAACGACGAAATCATCTCTGTCATTAGAATCTACACCATGAACGGACAATGCTTGAAGCACAGCAATGTGAATGAACTGAGTAACGGCGTGTATGTCCTCCAAGGATGGACGGAGGATGGGAAATTGGTGAGTAGGAAAGTTGTGGTGAACAGATAAGATTGCCAATCCCATAAAAACAATGTAGAGACGTGCCTTGGCGCGTCTCTACGTTTTTTGTGGGAACTGTTGGATTCGAACCAGCGACCCCCTGCTTGTAAGGCAGGTGCTCTGAACCAACTGAGCTAAGCTCCCAGGTTATCGGGCTGCAAAAATAAGACTTTTTTCACTTTTGACAATGCAAAAGCCTTTTTTTATTGTTTTTTTTCTAACTTTGCGACTAGATTAACATACTTGCTCAAAGAGAGAACCATAATGAAAAACTTCAATTTCAACAAGATAAGACGCTATTTTCCTATATTACTCACGGCAGTGGCTATTCTCAGCTGCATCGCCGCTTTTGGCGATGTGGGCAACCAAAACCGTTATAATAGCGGCGGAGGTGAGGGTTTTGGCGGCGACTTTGACATAGGCATGCTCATCGGCTGGCTCATCAACCTGTTCATTGAGAGTCCCGTCTTGGGCTTGATTGTGGTGGTCATCATTATCATTGTCTTCCGTATCATGAAGAAACAGTCTAATGACCCGATAAACATCAACAAAAGTGTGAACCAACAAGCAGAGAATGACGTTGTTATGGACCTTAGCCCGATGGTTGCCGGACAAATCCGCGCCATCGACCCAGGGTTCTCATCCGACAAATTCATCGGCTTCGCCAGAGAGGTCTTCATGAAGATTCAGGAGGCATGGACAAGCAAGGACTGGAAGCCTATCCGTCCCTTCGAGAGCGAGACTTTGTTCAACCAGCACAAACAGCAATTGGATGAATACATCCGTTTAGGCAAGACCAATGTGGTCGAGAAAATCGGCATCAAACACTGCTCGCTGCATTCGTTCCAGCAGGACGGCGACAAGGAGGTACTCACCGTTTGGATCAATGCCATCATGCGCGACTATGTCATCGAAGACGCATCCAAGAAGGTGCTCGAAAGCGATCCCAACCGCGATTGGTACATGAAATATGAGCTGGTCTTCAACCGCAAAGCCGGCGTGAAAACCGATGCAGGAAAGAAAGGCAACTCCATCACCAACTGTCCCAACTGCGGTGCCCCGACCGAGGTCACCTCATCGGGACAATGCACCTATTGCGGCAGCGTCATCACCAATGGCGAACACGACTGGGTATTGACCGACATTCATTCCAGAACATAGTACCAATGAATGAATCTTTGAATTATAAATCTTGAATTTTTAAATCAATCAATAAACAATTAAACAACAACACTATGGGACTTATCAAAGCAATAACTGGATCCATCGGTGGCACCTTGCGTGACCAATGGTTGGACCTCATCAAATGTGACAACATGGACATGGACACCCTGATGGTGAAACAAACCACCAAGTCGGGGCAAATCTCAAAGAGCAGCCGCATCATCGTGGCTCCCGGTCAGGTGGCTGTCATTTACGACACCGGTGTCGTTTTGGATGCTACCGCTGAAGAAGGCGTCTACAACTTCGACAAATCCTCATCGCCTTCGTTCTTTGCCGGCGAGTTCGGTCCTGTCTTCAAGGAAATGTGGCAGCGTTTCACCTATGGTGGCACTCCCGCCAAGGAGCAGGCCGTCTTCTATTTCAACGCCAAAGAAATCCTTGACAACAAGTTTGGCACCGCCACACCTATCCCCTTCCAAGACTGGTCGCACGCCATCCCGAACCAGATGACCAACTCGCTGATGCCCATGGGTGTCAACGTACGCTGCTACGGCAAATACACCTTCCGCTTGGACGACATGGGCATCTTCATGCGCAACCATGCTGGTACTGCTGACATCATCAGAAAAGGTGACATCACCGAACAGATGCGCAGCGAAGTGATGGCTGCCTTCCAAAACGTGCTCAACGAGATGGGCAACAGCAACCACCGTGTGCCCGTGCTCGAACTGCCCAGCTATACCGACGAAATCAAGCAGGCCATGGACGAGAAGGTCTTCGACGAGCCCATCCGTGCCAGAGGCGTGCGTCTGGTGAGCTTCACCATCGAGTCCGTCTCGCTT
>DAIOUZ010000054.1:13587-15343 GCA_036759285.1 Candidatus Limiplasma sp.
GGTGATTGCGGCCTTGCAGTCGATCATCAATGAGCTTGGCAGTGGTGCCGAACCTATCGGCGCCCTCGAACTGCCCAGCAAGACACAACGGATGAAACAGATCATGGACGAGCGCGTGTTTGACGCCCCCATTCGTGCCCGTGGTATCCGTTTGGTCAGCTTCACTGTGGAGTCCGTCTCGCTTGACGATGCCAGCCAGAAGAAGATCGACCGTTACGAATACAGCACCAACAGCATGATGCAACAAGGCAAGATCATCGACGTTATGGAGACCGCTGCCGGCAACGAAAACGGTGCAGTGGGAGGCTTCATGGGCGTTGGCATGGCCAACATGGGCTCAGGCGGCATGACAGGCGGCGCGATGCAGAATGCATGGAACGGCCAAGGCGGTCAGACCACCTACGACCCCTACAACCAACAGCAACCTGCCGCCCAAGGCGTTCCTTGCCCGAAATGCGGCACGATGATCACCGGTAAGTTCTGCCCTGAATGCGGCACACCCGCTCCGGCTCCCAAGTCGACGATGAAATGCCCGAAATGCGGTACGGAAAGCAGTGGCAAGTTCTGCCCTGAATGCGGTACGCCTTTGACGGCCGTAGGACCGAAGAAATGTCCGAAATGCGGTACTGAAGTGACGGGTAAGTTCTGCCCCGAATGCGGCACACCTATCGAATAAGGACTTGACACATTAGAGGGACAAAAAAAGCGCGGCCTCACAGCCGCGCTCCCCTTGAATAAATCAAGTCCCATGAGCGAATAACGGGGTTCGAACCCGCGACCCTCAGCTTGGGAAGCTGATGCTCTACCAACTGAGCTACATTCGCATTTGCGCTGCAAAAATACACAATTTTTAAATCTTGAATCTCAAATTTTGAATTTTTTATGCTAATTACTGAGAAAGACGAAAGGATCATCTGCGACAGCTTCCATCCTAAATCATGGAACGACATCAAAAGCCACGACTCGTGGTCGGTGTTTAAAATCATGTCCGAGTTTGTGGAAGGCATGGAAAAAATGGCGAGAAACGGTCCGTGTGTCGCCATCTTCGGCTCGGCACGCACCCAGCCTGGCGACAAATACTATGAGATGGCCGTTGAGATTGCCGAAAAGCTAGCCGACTTTGGCTTCGGCATCATCACCGGAGGCGGCCCCGGCATCATGGAAGCAGGCAACAAAGGTGCTCACAAAGGCGGTGCCACCAGCATTGGCTTAAACATCAACCTGCCTTTCGAGCAACATTTCAATCCCTATATCGACCACGACAAGAACATCAACTTCGATTATTTCTTTGTCCGCAAGACCATCTTCATGCGTTATGCCCAGGGCTATATCGCCATGCCTGGCGGCTTCGGCACATTGGACGAACTCTCAGAAGCCATCACACTCATCCAAACAAACAAAATGGTGGACTTCCCCGTCATCCTTGTAGGCAAAGAGTATTGGAAGGGCCTCATTGACTGGTTCCGTAAGACCCTGCTGAAGGAAAAGATGATCAAGGAAGAGGACTTTGAGATTTTCCATGTGGTTGACAATCCCGACGATGCGGTGAAGATCATCAAGGACTTCTACAAGAAATACGCCATCAAGCCGAACTTCTAACCCCATTTGCCCATAGATTCCTTGAAGTTTTTGTAGTCTGCTGTACATGTCATTCTTTGCAGAGATTGTGCGAATGGAATCTATGCACAGCAGACTACAAAAACTTCGGAATGACACGGGCGTAATAAGCTAAGTATGAAACGCTATATTGAAGTTC
>DAIOUZ010000054.1:15353-17443 GCA_036759285.1 Candidatus Limiplasma sp.
AAAGCATTTCCTTTCGGATTTTATCGGCATGTCATACCGAACCTTTAGGTGAGTGTATCTATGCCGATAAAATCCTCGGAATGACATGGGCGTTATAAACAGTCATTATGCGACGCTATATTGAAGTTCCGCTGCAACTGCTTGACATTGAAGGAGAAGGCTTCCATATCATGGTCAAAGGTTTGATCCATGGTAAGGAAGCCAACTTTTTGATTGACACCGGTGCCTCGCGCTCCGTCTTCGACCCCAAGACCATCAGCGACTTCATCGACAACATCCAATTCGAGAAGAAGGAAGGCATGACCGCTGGCGTGGGCAGCTCCGACTTGGAGAGTGCCACTTTCGTCATCGATAGTTTTTCCGTTGGCGAGCTGGAAATCGATGAATATGAAGCCGTTGCCTTGGATTTGGAGAATATCCACGAGATGTACGGCAAACTCGGTCTGCCCCGCATCGATGGCATCATCGGCGGGGATTTGTTGAAACGCTACAAAGCGGTGATTAATTATAAATTGAAAAAGATAAGGTTTACACCTATTTAAAGAAATAGTAGTTTATATTAAGGTTTTTTGATATAATCTAAAAAGTCAGAAAACTTTAGTATGGGAATACCCGCGTGTTCACCAAGGTCAGTAAGATCTTTGTCACCACTAACGATGAAATCAACAGGCACACTCTCGGCCATTGACAGGAGATACAAATCGTTGATATCACGAAATGGTGATTTAGATTGGACTATAATATCCGTAAAACGACAAACATCATAGACCATTTCGAAGAAATAGAAACGCGTCTCCTCCGAAATGAGATTATCGAACTTAGGACGCGCAATGACAGTACGAATCTCTTCCAATAACTGCTCGCTGACATATACCTCAACATCTTGATGATTAAGCACTTCAGCCAATGATAAGAGGCGTTTGCCAATCATGAACGATATCCAAAGGTTAGTATCAAAAAGGACTTTCATGCTCCGTAACGCACAGCATTGACCTCAGCCGCAATCTCCTCGTCCGTCATCACGGGAGTTTTGGGGCAAGATTTAATGAATTGTTCTATCGATGCGCGACGCGGACGCACTTTCCAACCCATTCTAGCAAACAACTCTTCCATCAGGCTAAGATCACGCTGCGGAATTGACACTACATAATCTTCCATTTCTTGATATCTTTTTTATCTATGCTGCAAAATTACAACTTTTTTCAAAAACGGCATCACTCCTCCGCTGTACTTTCCGTTTTCTTTTCAATCAATTCTTGTTCGGCCTTTTCCGCTTCCTTGACATAACGCGCATCCAAACACAGCCTGAATCCGCCAAAAGAATTCTTCAAGTCTGGCAGACGTTTGCCGCGCCACGACACACGGCATGAGGTCTTGGGCAATTCCCAAGCACCGCCCCGGATAATGTACATCTGGCCATCCTTTCCAAGACTTGCATTTCGCTCATTGTCGAAATAGCGGTATTTTGACGAGCACCATTCCCAGACATTGCCCGACATATCGTAGATGCCCAACTCGTTGGGATTGCGTTTCTTGACCTTTTTGGTCTTGTTGGCGTTGCCGTTATGCCAAGCCACACGATCCACTTCTTTGCCGCCGCTGTATATGTAACCACGCGAATTCTTTCCACCGCGTGCCGCATACTCCCATTCCTCCTCTGTGGGCAGACGAAACTGCATCCCTGTGATGCTGTCAATACGGCGCAGAAACTCCTGTACTTCATAATAGTTGACATTGGTCACAGGACGTTTTGGGCACTTATAACGGCTTGGATTGTAACCCATTACAGCTTTCCAAAGCTTTTGCGTCACCTCAGTCTGGCCGATATAATAATCCTGGCGCAACGTCACATGATGCACTGGCATTTCATCGGATTGCGACAGACGATCATAGTTGAACTCGGCGGTGTCGAGACGTTGTGCACCCATCCAAAAATCACCCTTCTCGACGCGAACCATATTGAAAGACACCTTATTGACGCGATAGGAGGTAGGCGCCGGAAGCGTATCCACTTGGGCCAAAAGCACCGTCTGTGCCCAAATGAACAAACTGAAAATCAGTAAAACTCTTTTCATTATTCATCAATTTGA
>DAIOUZ010000055.1:0-3791 GCA_036759285.1 Candidatus Limiplasma sp.
CAGGAAAGCAGAGTCCACTCTACCGAACACCTTCTTGTCCTTCTTCTTGATTTCGGCCACGAGGTTGGAGGCGTGCAAGTCACCTGATGCCTCACCTGCTATGATATAGTATCTCATGGGGTTACATTTTTATAAAGAAAGAACACGAGCAACATCCCCACCACTGTGACCAGCAAGATGCCCTTGCCGATTCGCTCGTAATTCCATTTCACCAGCAGCATCCTAAACAACACAATGCCAGGAATGAAAGCCAACAGATAAGGCGCACGGCCGTATTGCTCGCCCCAGGGGATGAGGTTCAGTAAAAAGAAAAACAGCCCAAAACTGGCGGCACCCACTAACAATCCAATCCAAAAATTATCCTTGATTTTCATAACTTTATACTTAATGATTCAAAATTCTTAAAAGGTTCAATCCAACGGTGTGCCGTCCAGTCGAAGCAGGTGGGCACCACGGAAGCGTAGTTGTTTTGCAGAGCCCACAGGTCGGTATCGGGCATGATGTCATCGCTCTCGAAAGTACCGTCTAGATTGAAGTATTGCTCACCGTTCTCGTCATAGAGGTCGTTAAAATATTCCACCCAGCGGCAAGCCGCCTGCCGGCATACTTTGATGCCTTTCATAGGCTCCTCTCTACGTTTGGGGAAATTCACATTCAAGCAGACACCTTTGGGCAAGCCTTCTTCCAACACCTTTTTCGTGATTTCGATGATGGTCGTGTCAAGATGGTCAAAATCAGCATCGGGATCGAGGCTGAAGAGGCTGTAACCGATGGCATTCAATCCGTTCATGCAGGCCTCGATGACCGCAGCGATGGTACCTGAATAAACCACCGTCGTGGCAGCGTTCATCCCATGGTTGATGCCAGAAACCACTAAATCAGGCGGTTGCGCCATTAATTTCTGATAGCCCAGCTTCACGCAGTCGACGGGCGTACCGTTGCAACGGTATTCCTTAAAACCTTCCTCCTCATGCACGAGACGCACGTAAATCCTCTCGCGGATGGTGCAGGAATGGCTTTTCGCCGACATCACCTCGTCAGTGGAGATGAGTGTCACATCACCGAGGGTACGCATCAGACCTACCAGCTTGCACAGGCCTTTGGCCGCGTAGCCGTCGTCGTTGGTAATCAGTATCTGGGGACGTTTTGCGTTCATTTTTTATAATAATCGGCAAAAGTATGAAAAAACAAGGAACAAAACAATGATAAGAAGAATTTTGCCCTAGACTGCTTCGTTTGCTTCGTGCCTCGCAATGACGACTCGCAGTGACGCAAAGCGGTTCAAAATCCTTTCAAACATTGATAAAGCCGTCGTGTCGGCAGGCCCATCACATTGTAGAACGAGCCTTCCAAGCCGCTGATGCCCACATAGCCGATCCATTCCTGTATGCCGTAGGCACCTGCTTTATCGTAAGGCTTGCAATGCTCGATGTAATAGTTTATCTCATCGGCATCAAGTTGGGCAAAAGTCACATTGGAGCGCACCGCAAATGACTCTGTCTTCTCAGCCGAGCGCACTGTGACACCCGTCACCACATGATGTGTTTTGCCCGAAAGCAGTTGCAACATTCGGGTAGCATCTTCCCTATCTTTCGGCTTGCCTAAAATCTCGCTTTCGCAAATTACCACAGTATCGGAGGTAATCAGTAAATAATCAGCGGGTAGTTCATCGTCAGTGAAAGCCAAAGATTTTTGCAGGCTGAGGTATTTTGGCACTTCGTCCAAGGGCATGTCGGACGGAAAACGCTCATCGGTTTCCTTGGTCAGAATCTCGAAATCCACACCCATGCCGCGTAACAATTCTTGCCGACGTGGGGATTTGGAGGCCAAGATGATATGATATTTTCTTAGGTTGGAGAGCATATATAATAAAGGTGTTTTCTAGAATACATAATTGTTGCTCAAATCAAGCCCTTAAACTTTAACCATAGGGTAAAAAACTGGTCGTATACCGAATAGACATTTTTGTCCTCAGTTATAAAATCCTTATCCAGCAGTCCCTTCAATGCAGAACTCACACTGCTAGTCGAATTGAGTTTGTTCCTTTTGATAAACGCCCCACTTGTGACCTCTTTAGCTTTTCCTTCTCTTGCAATAGCCAGGAACAGAGAACGTTGTTTTTCAGGCATTTGATAATACAAAGATTCGTAAGTGTCGGAAGAAAGCCTGATTATGAACTCCACGGCCTCGTCCACCATCGAAACGTCACAAGTTGCGCCTTTGTCTGTTCTGGAAAAAAGCACATTCATCACACGGTGCATATAACTTGTCACCGCCTCAAAACGCTCATAAAGCAAAGCAACGACCTCTGCATCAAGGTGTTTCCCCGCTTCCTCAAACTTAGCCACACAGAAATCCGTATACACTGCCAAATCCAACGGCTGAAGGTTGATGATGGTAACCGCTTGATAGAACGGACGTGAAGGAGAGGTGAACATCCCATTCATCATGTGGCGTTGGGAACCTGAAAAAATGAAATGGGCATTGGTGCAACGCTGCACGTATGTCCTGATGGTCGCTTCTATGGTTTCTTCACCGTATCGGGTAATCTGCTGAAATTCATCAATGGCCACCAGACAGGGTTTATCAGCTTTCTCCAAATAAGTGAAAATCTCATCCAAAGTAACAGTAGGATTATTAATCGAATTGAGACCCACGCCCCAGACAGGCATCCCACTTATATCAAACGAGATTTCACTGCGCAATGACGCCACCAGAGTCACAAACTTTTCCCAAGCCTTCCTGCCTTTGGGACGAAGTTCGTCGACAATCGCTTTGCCCAACATGTTCACAAAATCACCCAAATTCTTGGTGGCATAGATGTCGACCACAAAACAATGGTAGTTCTTTTGAATCTCGGGATCATCGAACACGTGCCAGATAAGATCTGTCTTTCCTATACGTCGGGGAGAAATCAATGCGATATTGTTCTCATTCAGAAGCAGTTCACGCAAAATGTCGGTCTCTTGCGCTCTGTCGCAAAAATACTCGGCACCCGCATAACCATTGGTAACAAAGGGATTCTTCATAGGACATTTTTTATTATTTAACCGCAAAAATACAAAAAAAATCTGATTACCATAAAATGATTATCATAAAATAGTAATCATAAAATGAGAATCTGGTGCAGATTCTTCTAAAACCAGCCATAAAAACGAATAGCGGAGACATTCCGCCTCCGCTATTCGCATGTCACATAAGCACCGTTCAATCACAGCAACTTCTTCTTCAAAGTCTCGATCATGTCAACTGTCATCTTGTCGAGGTCGTACTTGGGATTCCAGCCCCACTCGTTGCGGGCGCAGCTGTCATCCATCTTGTTCGGCCAGCTGTCGGCAATGGCCTGACGAATAGGATCGAACTTGTATTCCATCTCAAAATTCGGATAATACTTCTTGATGGCGTTGTAGATGATTTCTGGGTCAAAGCTCATGGCCGTGACGTTGAACGAGTTACGGTGCACCAGCTTGGTCGGGTCGGCTTCCATGATGTCGACCATGGCATCCAAAGCGTCGGGCATGTACATCATGTCCATATAGGTGCCTTTGCTGATGGGGCAGTAGAACTTCTCGCCCTTCACTGCAGCGTAGTAAATCTCCACAGCGTAGTCGGTGGTGCCACCGCCAGGCAAAGTCAGGTTGCTGATCAAACCTGGGAAACGGACGCTGCGGGTGTCCACACCAAAGCGGGTGAAATAGTAGTCGCTCAACAGTTCGCCCGTGACCTTGGTCACACCATAGATGGTGTTCGGGCGTTGGATGGTATCCTGCGGCGTGTTGTCATGTGGGGTG
>DAIOUZ010000055.1:3801-17430 GCA_036759285.1 Candidatus Limiplasma sp.
ACCGAAAGCACCAATGGATGAAGGCGTAAAGACAGCGCAGTTAAAGATGCGAGCCGTCTCAAGGCAGTTCACCAAGGAGCCGATGCCGACATTCCAGCCCAGCATGGGGTTCTTCTCAGCCGTGGCCGAAAGGATGGCAGCGAGGTTATAGATGGTGTCGATGTTGTAACGTTTCACCACCTCCACAATCTGCATGATTTGTGTGGAATCAATTCTTTCAAATGGACCGCTCTCAGCGATCTCACCGGTCAAAGGGCGAAGATCCGAGGCCACCACGTTTTCGTTTCCGTAGGTGCGACGAAGCTTCTTCACCAATTCTGTTCCGATCTGTCCGCCGGAACCAACAATCAATATTTTCTTCATTTTTAATTCCTTTATTTAATTCTGAATGCGGAATGTGGAATGCTGAATGAACTCATTCATCATTCAGCATTCATCATTCAGCATTATTTCAAAATTCCTAATTCTTTACCAATCTTCACGAAAGCGGCGATGCACTTGTCGAGGTGCTCACGCTCGTGGGCAGCGCTGACCTGCACGCGGATACGAGCCTGACCTTTCGGCACTACAGGATAATAGAATCCCGTGACAAAGATGCCTTCTTCCTGCAACTTGGCGGCGAACTTCTGCGACAGCGGGGCGTCGTAAAGCATCACAGCGCAGATGGCGGATTGTGAAGGCTTGCAGTCGAAGCCAGCCTCAGTCATCTTCTTGATGAAGTAGGCAGTATTTTCGTGGAGCTTGTCTTGCAAAGCGTTAGTCTCGCTCATCATCTCGAACATACGGATGCCAGCGGCCACAAGACCCGGAGCCATTGAGTTGGAGAAGAGGTACGGACGGCTGCGTTGACGCAGCATGTCGATGATTTCCTTACGACCCGTGGTGAAACCGCCCATGGCACCGCCAAAGGCCTTGCCGAGGGTACCCGTCAGAATCTCAATCTTGCCACGGAGGTTGTAGTGCTCGGTGACACCGCGACCTGTGCGACCCACCACACCAGCGGAGTGGCTCTCGTCGACCATCACCATGGCGTTGTATTTCTGAGCCAATTCATAGATCTTATCGAGCGGGCAGACGTTGCCGTCCATCGAGAACACACCGTCGGTGACGATGAGACGGAAGCGGCAGCCTTGAGCGTCTTGGAGTTGCTTCTCGAGGTCGGCCATGTCGGCATTGGCATAACGGAAACGCTGTGCCTTGCAGAGGCGCACGCCGTCGATGATGGAAGCATGGTTCAAAGCATCGGAGATGATAGCGTCATCGGGACCGAGCAGCGGCTCGAACACACCGCCATTGGCGTCGAAGCAAGCGGCATACAGGATAGTGTCTTCCGTGCCAAAGAACTCAGCGATCTTGGCTTCCAACTTCTTGTGAAGGTCCTGGCAACCGCAGATGAAACGAACAGAAGCCATACCGTAGCCACGGGCATCCATGCCATCCTTAGCGGCTTGAATCAGCTCGGGATTATCGGCGAGACCGAGGTAGTTGTTTGCACAGAAGTTGAGGCAAACCTTACCACCCACCATGATTTCAGCGCCTTGGGCACTCTCGATGATGCGTTCACGTTTATAAAGGCCATCGGCTTCAATCTGAGCCAATTCCTTTTTCAGATACTCTTGAAAATTAGCGTACATTGTATTGTGTTTTAAGGTTAATTTGTTTCTTTGGCCGCAAAGGTACGAAAAGGATTGATTGGTTGGAACGATTTTCTTTGAAAAAAACATCACCAAAGACGACAAAAAAGTAGAGACGCGCCAAGGCACGTCTCTACGGGAATTTGTTCGGTCGTAAAACGTTGCGCGCAACGTCTCTACAAATTTTTACACCATCAGTGCGCCGACAAGACCCAAGATAGCATAGAACTCAGGAAGAGCGGCGTAAATCAGCGTGTTGGTGAACACGTCGTGACCTTGGCTCACACCAACGATACCGTTGGCACAAACCTGTCCTTGACGGATGGCAGAAATCATGCAGACCAAGCCCACGCAGAGACCCACACCGAAGATGATGAGACCTTGCGTCGGGTCAGCCTTCAGCTTGCTCAGCAGCATGAAGAAAGCCACGAAGCCGTAGATACCCTGTGTGGCCGGCAGTGCCGACAGCACCATGAAATTACCCGATGCCTCAGGGCGTTTCTTGAGGCCGCCTTCAGCAGCGTTGCCCGCCGTCGAAGTGCCGATTGAACTTCCGATACCTGCCAAGGCCAACACGAGGCCTAAACCGAGATAACCTAAAATTGTTGCTAACATAATGTTGAATTGTTTATTTGTTGATTTATTTAATTGTTTGATTCTATTTGGTCGGGCGTTTCGACAGGCTCAACGACCTTAGTTTTTGCAGGTTCCTGAGCTTGTCGAAGGGCCGTTCATTGTTGTAAAGGTTTATATCTCCTGCCTGAGCCTTCGTAACCAGAGTTTTTAAAGAACTCAAGGAAGTTGAGTCGCAGAGGATGCACGAAGGCGCCCAAGACGCACATGGCGATGTTCAAGGTATGACCAATCACCACGATGAGGATGAAGAATATCCAGTTGACACCACCGTCACCCAAAGCCTGCAAGCCAATGGCATTGAAGGCCTCGCCGAGTTTGGCACCAGCCAGACCCAAGGCATACAGACGCAGGTAACTCAGCACGTCGCCGAGCAAACCTGTAACCGTGTTATAGGTCTCCCACAAACCCGAACCCACATTGAGCAAAGGATTGCGGTGCAGGTCGTTGAGGAAGAAGATGCCCAAAGCCGACAGGCAGCCGATGACGATGATAATCCACTTCGTCAGTGCCTTGTCAATGACGCCCATCAAAGCGAGACCGCCCACGATGACACCGCCCACAATGAGCAAAGTCCAGCCCCAAGTGCCTAAGGAGTTGGCAAAGCCTTTCACCTTAGTACTTTGGTAGGTTTTCACAATCAAAGCGAGACAGATGTGGACGATACCGACAAGTAGTGCCAGCACCATCGTACCGTCATAACCAGCGATTGTGGAAGGCAACATGATGCATTTCACCCCTTCAGGTAGCCAGCTCCAAGTGAGCATATCCACTGAGAAGAAAGTATGGAACAGGAATCCCACCACCGTGGTGGCGATGCCCAAAGTGACGCCCAACGGAGCTATCTTACCCAACACCTTCTTCAAGGCAAGGCTGGCACCAATGAGCACCAATCCGTAGCCCATATCGCCCATACAGAAGGCGAAGAAGAGCATGAAGAAGATGGAGATGAACACCGTCGGGTCGAATTCGTCATATTTGGGTCGACCGTACATGTCGGTCAACAACTCAAACATCGAAACGAACTTATTGTTTTTCAATTTAATAGGTGGATTATCATCGACTTTAGCCTTGTCTTCGATATAGAAAACGCTCTCCTTGTCGAGCATGTCGCGCAAGGCAGGTTCGTTCACCGCAGGAGCGAAGCCTTCGAAGACTGTGATATAGTCCTCGGCAGCTTTCTCGCCAGCGGCATTGGCCAGATGCAGGTCGAGTTTCGACAAGGTCTTGTCCAACTCGGCTTGCAGCACAGGCTCATGCCATTTCAGTTGGGCCAAACGATGCTCTTTCTGTTTCACCTGCGCCTCCAAATCGGCAATCTGCTGCTCAACGGCGGCATAGTCGCGTTCGGGAGCAGGCAGTTCCTTCAGCGGGAAGTCGTAGTCGACCGAATCGGACACGACAACGAAATAGCTGTAGCCGCCGACGTTCGAGATCTCGCTCAAGGCATATTGTTCCTTCCAAGCGGGGTCGATGGCTTTAGCCTTGTAGAAGTGGAGTTTCAGCCCCGTTTCCTTGATGCGGTCGAAGCTCTTGGCATCGAACTGGCCCCAAGGCACCAACTCGTCGGCCTCCTTGCGGAGTTGCGGTAGCTGGGCTTCGATGGCTTCCTTTTCGCGCACGGTCTGCATTACCTCAACGGCGAAATCATTAGGCTTCTGACCCGGGTCGTCGGCTTTCTCGACTGCTTTCAAAGCCGATAATGCCTTGCGGTAAATCTCCGCACGGACCGAAAGTTTCTCCGATTTCTCGTCAATGGGCTTCATCGAACGGGTGATGTCGACCACGCCTACCGATTGCAACTTCTCCAAAAAGGCATCGGCGTCACCGCTCATGAGTATGAAATCATATTTCGTCATTTCAGTTACCATGGTCTGCCTCCTCCTCTTCAAGTATGTGTTTGTTTTTCACGATTTTCTGCGAAGCCTTGGAGAGGTTCTCCTCGTCTTCCATATATCGCTTGATCTTACGTATGGCTTCGTTGTAGCCAGGAATTTGCACCTTCTCGTAAAGGTTGACTTTCTGTGTGGTCTTCTTCCGTTGGTAATCCAAAATGCGGCTCACCTCAGTATAGACCTCCGACTCGATGCCCAACTGCGCGAGGTTCTTCAGAATCTGCACGCCATCGGCATACCACATGGGCTTGGTGAAGAGGTTGATGTCCTTCACGTCGAACAGCACCTCCTCCAAAGCCGGCACGGGCACACCTGCAATCTTGACAGTCTTCAGTTTGACATCAGTCACGGAAATCAGTCCTGGCTCAAATTCATTCCAAAGCCGGGCCATGTACTCATACGACTTGAGTTCGGCCTCTAACTGTGCGACAAGGCTCTCCGAACGCTGCTTGGCTTTCTTCACCTCAAGGCGCAGCGCACTCTCCTTGCTCTTCAGCGTGGGCAAGGCACGAGTACGCGTCTTGAGTTGCTTGTTCAGCTCGTTCAGCGAAGTCTTGTTATATTGAAATTTGATGGCCATGACTTATGCCTTTTCTTTCCAATACTTCTGTATCAACGATTCCTTCAGACCCGTCTCCGCTTTGGTGAAATACTTGCCAAACAACTCCCAACCAGTATTAAGCATCTCTGTAATTGGGATGTTGACGTCGATGGCCAACAGTCGTGTGGCATATTCCTTGGCATAGTCGAGGCAGCGCAGGTCGTAGTCGCTCAGGTCGAAGCCGTTCTCCAACTTCGTCTTGGCGTTGGAAGCGTCGGCGTACAGACGAACCGAGGTATTCATCACGGCGCTGTGGTCCTCACGGGTCTTCTTGTTCTGCACCAACTGTTTCAGACGCGACAGCGAACGGAACGGGTCGACGATGACCTTGCCCGAGTCGGGATCGGCGCGAAGGAAGAGCTGGCCTTCTGTGATATATCCAGTGTTATCCGGGATGGCGTGAGTGATGTCGCCGTCGTTCAAAGTCGTTACAGCGATGATGGTGATGGAACCGCCATCGGGCAGTTGCACGGCTTTCTCGTAAATCTTAGCCAAGTCGGAGTAGAGGGAACCAGGCATGGAGTCCTTCGAAGGAATCTGGTCCATACGGTTACTCACGATACTCAGAGCGTCGGCATACAAGGTCATGTCAGTGAGCAGCACCAGCACCTTCTCGTTCTTGTCGACGGCGAAATATTCTGCCGCAGTCAAGGCCATGTCGGGAATCAGCAGACGCTCAACAGGCGGCTGGTCGGTGGTGTTCACGAAGCTGATGATCTTGTGCAGGGCACCCGCACTCTCAAACTCGTTCTTGAAAAACAAGTAGTCGTCGTTGGTCAAGCCCATGCCGCCAAGGATAATCTTATCCACATCGGCGCGGAGGGCCACCATGCTCATCACTTGGTTATAGGGTTGGTCGGGGTCGGCGAAGAAAGGAATCTTCTGTCCCGAGACCAAGGTGTTGTTCAAGTCGATGCCTGCGATACCCGTGGGGATGAGTTGCGAAGGCTGACGACGTTTATAGGGGTTCACGGAGGGACCACCAATCTGACGTTTCTCGCCTTCCACGGCCGGACCGCCGTCGATAGGCTCGCCGTAGGCGTTGAAGAAGCGGCCGGCGAGGTCCTCGCTCACATTCAGTGAAGGCGGCTCACCGAAGAAGGTCACTTCGGCATTGGTCGGGATGTCTTCCGTGCCACCGAACACCTGCAAGGTGACAGCTTTATCTTTGATTTTCACCACCTGTGCCAAGCGACCAGCCACAAGGGCCAGCTCGTCGTTGGCCACACCCTGTGCCTCAAGGGTCACCGTGGCCTTGGTGATGGCGGTCAGCTGTGTATAAATGCGTTGAAAGGCTTTCTCACTCATGTTTCAGTTCCTCCTTTAACTGTCCAAGATACTTGTTAAATTGTTCCGACTTGAATTCCGTGTAGTTCATCTGACGGCAGATGTTGATCAAGCCCTTGAAGTAGGTAGAACACACCTCGAAGTTGTCGAATTTGAAGCTGCGGTCGCAGACGCCGAGCACAAGGTCAAGCATGAACTTCTGGCGTTCCAATGGGGAGCAACCGTCGATGTCGTCGAAAGCGTCTTGTTGCAGGATAACAAAATCAACAAGTTCGGATTTCCAATATTGCTCGTGGTACGACATCGGCACACCATCGTCGCCCAAAATATTGATTTGTTCGTAAGCGTCCTTACCTCTTCTAATAATATATTTTGTCTTTATCACCTTATCGACCCAACCCTTTTCAATCTTCTCGTCGAGATACTCGATGATTTCGGGATATTCAAGGTATTTCGAATAGGAATCGACTGGGTCAACGGCGGGATAACGTTTCTTGTCGGCACGATTCTGCGATAGGCCATAGAAGCAACGGGCGGCTTTCTTCGTCGATTCAGTAACAGGTTCCTTCAAGTTACCACCAGCAGGCGACACCGTTCCGATGAAGGTAATAGAACCTGACTGTCCGTTGTTCAATTTCACATAACCCGCTCGTGCATAGAAGTTGGAAATGATAGCCGACAAGTCCACGGGGAAGCCATCCTGACCAGGCAGCTCCTCCAGACGGTTACTCATCTCACGCAAGGCCTGTGCCCAACGCGAGGTGGAGTCGGCCAGCAGCAAAACCTTCATACCCATGGCGCGGTAGTACTCGCCGAGGGTCATGGCCGTGTAGACCGAAGCCTCACGAGCTGCAACCGGCATGTTGGAGGTATTGCAGATGATGATGGTACGCTCCATCAGGCTACGACCCGTGTGTTTGTCCTTCAGTTCGGGGAACTCGGTGAAGATTTCCACGACCTCGTTGGCACGTTCGCCACAAGCTGCCATGATGATGACGTCAGCGTCGGCTTGCTCGGCGAGAGCGTGTTGCAGCACGGTCTTACCGCAGCCGAAAGGTCCCGGGATGAAGCCCGTGCCACCCTCGGCGATAGGATTCAGCGTGTCGATGGTGCGCACACCCGTCTCCATGACTTTAAAGGGACGTGGCTTCTCAACATAGCCACCCACGGCCACCTTGACGGGCCATTTTTGGGTCATCGTCACCTTCACCTCCTCGCCGTCCGCGTTAGTCAGCGTGGCAATGGTGTCGGTGATCTTATATTGTCCAGCGGCAGCCACGGACTTTACAGTGTAAGTGCCATTGAAACTAAAAGGCACCATGATTTTGTGGGGCAGCCAGCCTTCTTTGACTTCACCCAGCCAGTCGGCGGCAATAACTTGGTCGCCAGCCTTGGCGATGGGTGTGAAGTCCCAAAGTTTCTCTTCATCGAGGGCCTTGGTGTATTCACCGCGTTTCAGAAACACCCCCGTCATAGTGGCGAGGTTGTTCTGCAGGCCGTCGAAGTTGCTCGAAAGCAGACCAGGTCCCAAGGTCACCTCAAGCATGTAGCCTTGGAATTCCACCTTGTCGCCAATCTGCAGACCGCGGGTGCTTTCAAACACCTGCACGGAGGCTTTGTTCCCGTTCACCTTGATGACCTCTGCCATCATCTTGACGCCAGCCAAGTCGATGAAGCAGATCTCATTTTGTGCCACAGGGCCGTTCACCTCCACGGTGACCAGGTTTGCAATGATTCCTGTAACTTTTCCTGTTGTTTTCATATTTTGTTGTTTCTAATTTCTTTCAAGTTTTGTTTGGGTTCCGATGGATTTGTAATCCAGTGGAATTGAACCTGGGGATTTCAAATCCCCTTTTCCATCCGGTCGGATTGCAAATCCGACCGAACTCCATGCTTAGGCGTCCTCCTCCTTTTTCTGGGGCAGCAAATTCCCCGAGACTGTCGTTGCGCTGTCAATGCCTTTAAAAGTGCCACGCACCTCGGCAACCAACTTCTTAAACATCTCTTCTCCTTTCGCCTCGTCAAGCTCAGCCCAGCGTTGCACCGTCTTGGCCTTGACCAAAAAAGCGAGGATGGCGTTCATGTTGAAGTAATCCATGCGAGCGATGTCGGAGGCCTTCTCCCATTTCAGTTCGTCCATCCGCTGCTCACGTTCCACGAAGTCGGCGTCGGCAAGGATTTCCTGTATCTGTTTGCCTTCTTCAAAATCAGCCTCAGGCAATTCCACCATGTAATCTTCCCCTTTCTTGTCGAGACGCTTGGCCAAATAGTTCACCTTCATATTGCGCAGACGACCATCGAAATCGAAGTACTCGCGGATGAAACGGTTCTTGCTCTTGGCGGCTTTGTCGTAAAACTCGGCATTGAGTGTATCCTCGTCGAAGCCTTCCTCCATGAGTTCGACCAGCTGTTGGTCCTTCTCGGAGAGCAGCTCCATGATAGACTCCTTCACGGCAGCATAGTTGAAGTCCGTGTTCTCGAAGCCTGAGGTTAGTTCCGGCAAGCCGGCCACGATATAGACGTAGTTATCCATCAGCCGAAAAGGATTTTCTTGGTGGCAGGACGCAGGTAGTTGGCGATGAGTTGGGTGAACTCGTCATCGGTGAATTGAAGCACATAGCCGCCGTCCTTGGGGGCCACCTTGAAGCCGCCGTTCATCTTCTTGGAGTAGTCCACATTCACCTCGCCCTTGAACTGGTTGGCGATTTCGTTCTTCACGAAAGGCTCAATCTCGGCCTTCAAAGCCTCAGGCAAAATGAGGTTCAAATCGACGGGCGACGCGTTCGCAGGGTTAAAGGCTTTCACCACACTTGTTATCAGTTCCTTGACGAAGGAGGCATTGCCCATATTGGCCTTCACACCTTGGGTAGCGGCATTGGTCACCACCATTTTCTCAATTTCCTGTTTCGTCACGGCGATGCTCTGTGTGGCAGCCATCTTCACATCGGCGGTCACCTTAGTCTTCAGCTCCTCGGCCTCTTTGTTGGCCTGGGCAACGATGCGGTCGGCCTCGGCCTTGGCGTATGCCACGATGCGATCGGCCTCAGCCTGTGCCTTTTGCAGCAGTTCCTCGCCATCCTGTTTTCCTTTTGACAGACCTTCATTATACAGTCTATCGGTCAATTCTTGCAGTTTGTCTTGCATATATTTTCCGTTTTGTTTGTTATTTCTGAATTAGGGGGCAAAATTAAGCAATCCCTTTTAGAAAAAGAAATGAAATCGAAAAATAATTTTTGCATTGAGATTCCTTTAGGGAACGGCGATTGTGGCTCATGCTTCCAGCTGCGGCTTGTGACATTTATTTTTCGTAAGCGTTACTTGCCTCCGCCGTGTAATTGAAATGTGTACTCTTTTCCCGAAAGGAATCTTAAGAGTTTAAGATGCAATTTTGTAATACGAGCCCAAAATCCGAGCAAACCACTTTGCAGGCAGGATGCGCTTCATCAAAACGGAAAGCTTTTGCTCAAAAGAAGCGACGACATAGCCGTTGCGAGGATTCTTTTTTTGGATGATTTGGCTAATTTTGTGGGCCAAAACTGTAGGTTTCAAACCTCCGTTCTCGTCGTGCTCCACTTTTTCGATGGCGGTTTTGTAAATCGGATAGGCTTGCAACGCAGCCTCGTCGTTCACCTTTTTGCGACTACCCGTGAAGCCCGTGGCAAAGTCACCAGGACGAAGCACTATCACCTTGATTCCCTGCTGTTTGACCTCCAAACGCAAAGACTCACAATAGCCTTCAATGGCAAACTTGCTAGCGGAATAAAAACCTTGGAATGGCAGTCCCATCAGGCCACCTATGGAACTAAGAGCGATGATTTTGCCACTGCCTTGTTGGCGCATGTGGGGCAAAACGGCATCCACGCAATGCACCAAACCCATGAAGTTGGTGTCCATCTGCAAACGGATTTCCTCTTCGGTGGCGAACTCCAACGGCCCGCCAATGCCCATACCTGCATTGTTGACCAACACATCGATACGGCCTTCTTTTTCAACAATTTCGTCAACGGCATTTTTTACAGCCTCACCATCGCGGACATCCAATTGGATGTAATGCACATTAGGCAAAGGCTCCACCTCGCGACGCACAGTGCCATAAACGGCGTGACCTTCCTGCGAAAGCAGCTTTGCCGTTTCGTATCCGAAACCTGATGATATTCCTGTGATAAAAACTACCATGATTTATCTTGTTTTAACTACAGATTATACAGATTTTATCGATTCATTTCCGAAAATTTTCGGGATGCAAGCATCCAAATTGTACAAATGGCTGTTTCTTTCTTAGGAAACTGTATCAATCTGGCGCTTGCGCCTAACAATTTCTCATTGAATATCCGTATAATCTGTGAAATCTGTAGTTTCTAAAGTCATAAAATACCAGCATCTTTGAAAGCAAGGGTGATCTTCTCCACGGCTTCGTCCACCTGCTCGAAAGTGTGCGTTGCCATCAAAGCGAAACGAATCAACACATCCTCCTCAGGGACAGCAGGAGCAATGACGGGCGTGACAAACACACCATCGTCCAACAGTCTGTTGCACAGCCAGAAAGCCTTCTCCGAATTACGCACAAAAAGCGGAATGATGGGGGTCTCACTATGACCTGTGTCGAAGCCGCGATCTTGGAACGCCTTGCGGGCATAGTTGCTCAAATCCCAAAGGTGTTCGATGCGTTCCGGTTCGCTCAGCATGATGTCGATAGCCTTACTCACCGAAGCTACATTCGCGGGCGGCATACTGGCACTGAAAATCAGTGAACGGGCGTTGTGTTTCAGGAAGTTTATAATATCGAAGTCCGCAGCGATGAAACCTCCCAACGAACCAAACGACTTGGAGAAAGTACCCATGATGAGGTCGACCTTGTCGGTGAGCCCGAAATGATCGGCGGTGCCGCGTCCTTGATGACCCAACACGCCCAAGGCATGTGCATCGTCAATCATGATGTCGGCGTTGTATTGCTCAGCCAGTTCCACCATGCGTGGCAGCGGCACGATGTCGCCTTCCATCGAGAAGATGCCATCAGCCACGATGAGCTTGACAGTGTCGGGGTTGCAGAGTTTCAGCTTGGCTTCGAGGCTGTCCATGTCGTTGTGGTTGAACTTCCACACTTTGCCAAACGAGAGACGGCTGCCTTCGATGATGGAAGCATGGTCGAGGCTGTCCAACAGCAAGTAATCGTTGCGGCCGCAAAGTGCCGAAACCACACCCAAGTTAACTTGGAAACCCGTGCTGAAACACACAGCCGCTTCCTTGCCTACCAATTTGGCCAACTTTTCCTCCAAAGCCACATGGATGTCGAGCGTTCCGTTCAAAAACCTTGAACCCGAACAGCTTGTTCCATATTTCTTGATGGCTTCAATGGCGGCTTCTTTCAAGCGCGGGTCATTGGACAATCCAAGATAGCTGTTGGAACCGAACATCAGCACATCCTTGCCATGGATTTTCACCACCGTACTCTGTTCCGACTCGATAGGCTTATAATAAGGATATATGCCCTTGGCCTGAGCCTCTTGTGGGGCTCTGTAACGGGCGCATGACTTCTTTAAAAGGTTAGTTTTCATCGTTTTACTTGATGGTTTTTACATAGGTTCTGGCTCTCTTAGTCAAATCGTGTTCAAGATAGCGCCAGAGATTTTGAACACTCGTATTGTCTTCCAATTCGCGCGTCGACTCAATATATTTGATGCCGTTTTTGGTGATGCCTTTCGCAAACTTGTCGAAAATCATGGCATTCACACCTTTGTTCTTGTATTTCTCGTCGATGGCAATCAACAAAAGATCGATGGTGTCGTTCTGCTTCAAGGCTTTCATCAAGTGCATCCACCCAAAAGGAAACAAAGAGCCTTTGGCTTTCTGCATGGCCTTTGCTAACGAAGGCAAAGCTGCACCAAAACCAACTACCTGTTCATCCGAGTCGAGAACGATGGAGACATAGTCGACGTTGATGTTGGTCACAAACTGTTTCTTGAGGTCTTCACATTGGCCAGGCGAAAGTTCCGAGAAACCGTGAATTTTCGAATAAGCCGAGTTGAGGCAACGGAACACTCCGTCGAGATAAGGTTCCAGTTCCTTGCGGTTGCGGAAAACGGCCTGATGCAGACTGTTCTTAACGGAAACCAGCTGCGCCATGCGCTCGTAACGCTCAGGGATAACCTCTGGTACTTTAATAAGATATTCCACGTAATCGGCATCCTTGGTATAGCCCAAGTCAGTCAGATGCTTTTCATAATAAGGTGCATTGTACTTGCCATAAGCGGTAGGTAACTTGTCGAAGCCTTCCACCAACACACCGGCCGGATCAAACTCAAGGAAGCCCATCGGACCATTTATCGTATCCAAGCCATGCTCCTTGGCATATCGCTCAACAGTATCTATCAAGGCTTTGGAAACATCACGGTCATCGATAAAGTCAATCCAACCGAAGCGACAAATCTTCTCGACTGCCTTCTCGTTATACCTGCGGTTGATGATACCTGCCACGCGACCCACCACCTCGCCTTTCTCATTGTACGCCAGCCAATACTTGCCTTCGCAAACCTCAAAGGCGTGGTTTTTTTCAGGCGTGAGCGTATCGAGGTCCATCGACTCAATCTGCGGGACATAATACGGATTGTCCTTATAGAGTTGGTTGGGAAAGCGGACAAAAGTCCTCAAATCCTTCCTCGTCGTAGCTTCCTTTATCTTAGTAATCATCGTGCAAAAATAGAGATTTAATAAAAACCAATTATCATTTTTTCGCTTTTTTTTCAATTTTGGTCGAACGGAAAACAATATTTGATAAATTTGCCGCTTCATACTAATTCGGAATAAAAACAACTCAGATACAACATGTCAAACAACAAAAAAGGACAAATCACTCAGATTATCGGCCCTGTGGTTGACGTCTATTTCGAAGGTGGCGAGACCAACCTCCCGAAGATCCATGATGCCCTTGAGGTGACACGCCCCAACGGCAAGCGCGTGGTGCTCGAGTGCCAGCAGCACATCGGTGAGGACTCGGTGCGTACCATCGCCATGGACTCCACCGACGGCCTCATGCGCGGCATGGAAGTCAAACTCTTGGGCAAGCCCATCTCCATCCCCATCGGCGGCCAAATCAAGGGTCGTCTGCTCAACGTGACGGGCGACGCCATCGACGGCATCGGCGACCTCGACCGCGCGACAGAATATCCCATCCACCGCGAACCGCCCAAGTATGAAGACTTGGCCACCTCAAAAGAGGTGCTTTTCACCGGCATCAAGGTCATCGACCTGTTGGAGCCTTATCTGAAAGGCGGTAAGATCGGTCTTTTCGGCGGTGCCGGTGTGGGCAAGACCGTGCTCATCATGGAACTCATCAACAACATCGCGAAGGGCTACAACGGCTACTCGGTGTTCACTGGTGTGGGTGAACGTACCCGTGAGGGTAACGACCTGCTCCGTGAGATGATTGAGTCGGGCATTATCAAATACGGCGACGCGTTCGTCAAGGCCATGGAAGAAGGCGACTGGGACCTCTCGAAGATCGACAAGGAAGCCTTAGCCACTTCGCAGGCCACCTTGGTCTTCGGTCAAATGAACGAACCGCCTGGGGCTCGTGTTAGCG
>DAIOUZ010000056.1:0-1939 GCA_036759285.1 Candidatus Limiplasma sp.
ATTCCTTCAATCGTCGGCTTCAACTCCGTTCCATAGCAGAGGCCGCACTCCTCCACCGTCTGGCCTCCATTGCCAAGCACTTGTCCGCTGGCAAGGGCAGTGCAGTAGGTGACCTCGCGCACATACCATGTCTTCACCCTTGGAACGGTGTCATTCTCAGTAGTGAAGCTGAACTTCGAGCTATAGCCCCGCCCGGCCTCGTTGCTTGCGAAGGCTTGGCATGTGTAGGCCGTCATAGGCGTCAGGTCAGTCAGTTCTATAGTAAAGGAATCCGAGCCTGCATCGCATAGCAATGTGTCCATCGAACCGCCTTCTTCCCCGTAACAGAAACCTCGCTCTGTAATTACGGAGCCTCCGTCGTCGGTCACTTTGGCATAAAGCACAGCTGTGTTGTAGCTTATTGTCACTGAGTTTTCCATCAAGGACACCATCGGTACTTTGGGTTCCTTGGGCTTCTTGCAGCCCGTAGCAAAAAGCATGACCACCAACATGAAAGTAGTGGCCATCTTAACAGTAAAGTTCGTTTTCATAGCCTTATAGTTTTGTTATACCCTTTCGTCAATAATTCATTCCTTCGTCCGAAACCAAGCGGACAGCATAACCTTTACATCTTAAAGCAGTTGCAGAGAATCCCTCAGTGTAACGTCCCTTTTCGAAAGTGGAGATTTTCAAAGCAACAGCATTGCTCACACCCACAGGATAACCACCAAAATATTGCGAAGATGTCCAATATGATCCACTAATATAAAAAGGCGAGTAATTCAAATTACTCATCCACATCCACCCGCCATTATCAACAGAATTCTCGTTATCAAACCAATCGAAATAGACTCCATTTGATCCCGTGTATTGATAACGTTCTCCGCCAGCAGGCAAGAACACTGCGCCGGCTGGTTCCAACAGTTCCAGCCATTCCATGCCCGTTATCGTATTTGTGGAATAATTAACAAACTCGTTGGCCGCGCTGAGATAATAAGTGGCTTCATTCCAGTCGTCGGGCAACACAATCATGCCTTGAACTCCAGCCACGGCAGCCATGACGAAACGGATACCCGAAAGCGTAGTTCTCTCCGTAAGTAGATACAACAATTCATCGGCAGTAGGCGTACGCCACTGCCTTGAGGCTCCGTTGCTGATGGTGTTGTGGACGCCCCAGTCCGATTGGACATATTCGCCCGCCAGGTCGAAGTTGCCCGGAGGGCCATAGGATGCGCAATCAAACTGGTAACCTGAAAAATCGTAAGGATGGTAGTACTCATTGCCGTTGTTCCATCCGCTGGTACCCCAGCCGAACAGGTCAATCCAACCCTCGTAATACTTCCAAACTTTAGTGTTGTCACATTGGGTTCCATTCGCATACACAGTTCCTACATTCATATCACCGATGTCACTCCCCCAACAAGTGCCTCCCACAAAATCCCATTGGTGCTCAGCAAAGCGCCAAACGTTATTATCAGGATAATACTGCAAATTGCCTTGTGAAAACCGCACCTGACGGTCCTCGCTGAGGGAGAACAAGCCCGGCAAAGTACCACTGGGCCACGATATTTGTGAATCATCGGGGACCAATTCTAACTCGTTGCCGTAAGTCACACCTTCCGCGTTGATGGCGTAGGCACGCACATAATTCGTCTGGCCTCGCTCCAAACCCGAAAAATAACAGCCAAAATTCCCTAAGCCTGTTGACGCTTTGGTGTGAAGTCCCTCAACGGTGGGATTGTGCTCCGTGCCCCAACAGAAACCGCATTCCCTCACTTCGGAGCCTCCATCACGAATCACTTCCCCTTCTGCCCTTAAACGCGACGCCGTCACATCCGACACTGAGATGGTACGCACCTCCATCGGAAGCGGTTTGGTCTCAAACTCCAGCTGTTCCCCATAGTACACGCCCTTGGTGCATATCGCGTAGGCGCGGACCCAATACTGCGTCTCAGGCGAC
>DAIOUZ010000056.1:1949-6029 GCA_036759285.1 Candidatus Limiplasma sp.
TCAACTGGCAATCGAAAGAGCCTATGCCCGAACCTGCCACAACATGCATTCCTTCAATCGTCGGCTTCAACTCCGTTCCATAGCAGAGGCCGTACTCTTCCACCGTCTGGCCTCCGTTGCCAAGCACCTGTCCGCTGGCAAGGGCAGCGCAGTAGGTGACCTCGCGCACATACCATGTCTTCACCCTTGGAATGGTGTCATTCTCAGTGGTGAAGCTGAACTTCGAGCTATAGCCCCGACCAGCCTCATTGCTTGCAAAGGCTTGGCATGTGTAGGCCGTCAAAGGCGTCAGGTCGGTCAACTCAATGGAAAAACGATTTGAGCTGACTTCACAAAACAAGGTGTCAAACGAACCATCTTCTTTCCCGTAGCAAAAGCCGCGTTCCCTGACCAAACCACCCCCATCGTCGGTCACTTCTGCATACAACACAGCCGTATTCGGGCCTACCACAACAGCGTTTTCCAACATGTTTACAATCGGAAGCTTGGGGTCCACCGGCTTGGGACAACCCGTCAAAACCAGCAGTAGCAAGACCAATGAAAAGGCGGACAACATTTGCGTAAAATTCGATTTCATAGCTATTATTTTTTGTGGTTGTACTTGAAATTACCAAGTTGTTTCAAATTTTGAAATGGTCGTTTTAAACCATAATTTTCCGCAAAAATATAATTTTTTGAATTATCAAACAAATTTTTGAGAAAAAATCCAAAAAAAATCCGAGTGTCCAATGTCTCAAAACCGCAAAAAAAATCCGCGTCGAATGCCAACCATACAAAGGAATATGCATAACTTTGCGGTCTGAAAAAGAAGATTGCCTATGGAGCCCATTTTACCCGACACCTATTCCAAAGAAGAGAAAGAAGAAATCGAGCGACGACACCAGCGGCTGCTTGACGCTTGGCAGACACGCAAGGAGGCACAAGACCTTGAAGCTGTCAACAAAGCCTTTTATTTCGCCGTCGAAGCACACAAGGACCAGCGCCGCCGCTCGGGCGAACCTTATATCTACCATCCCATCGAGGTGGCCACCATCGCCGCACACGACATCGGCTTGGGACGCACCTCCATCATCTGTGCCCTGCTGCACGATGTGGTGGAAGACACCCAGTATACCTTGGACGACATCCGTGAGATGTTTGGCGAGAAGGTGTCACGTGTTGTGGATGGCCTCACCAAATTCGACAATCTTGAAGGTGCCGAGAGCATGCAGGCCGAGAACTTCAAGAAGGTCATCTCATCGCTGTCGTACGACATCCGCGTGGTGCTCATCAAGCTCTCCGACCGTCTCCACAACATGCGCACCTTGGACTCGATGCCCAAACACAAGCAGTTGAAAATCGCTTCGGAGACCTCCTATATCTATGCTCCTCTTGCCTATCGCCTAGGCCTTCATGCCATCCGCATCGAGCTGGATGACCTTGCCCTGAAATACACCAACCCAACCATCTATGACAACATCCGTAAACGCATGGACAATGTGCGCGGCAAGCGCATGGGCGAGTTGCGCGACTTCATCGCACCCGTCATGGCCGAGATAGAGAAAACAGGGATAAAAGCGAGGGCTGAAATCAAGGAACGCTCGGTCAATTCCGTCTGGAAGCGCATGATGGACAAGGAGTTGGCTTTCGAAGACCTCTATGGATCGTTTATCGTTCGTTTCATCACCGACTGTCCAAAAGACCAGGAGCGGTTGGAATGTTGGAAAATCTATGCTTTGTTGACCAACAACTACCGTCCCTACACCAGCAAACTCAAAGATTGGATCTCCTTCCCGAAAGCCAATGGCTACGAGTCGTTGCACGCCGTGGTGATGGGTCAGACTGGCAACTGGGTGGAAGTGCAAATCCGTAGCGAACGCATGG
This sequence comes from Candidatus Limiplasma sp., assembly GCA_036759285.1. Classification (GTDB taxonomy): domain Bacteria; phylum Bacteroidota; class Bacteroidia; order Bacteroidales; family F082; genus Limimorpha. The sequence continues at coordinate 3,813 of DAIOUZ010000056.1, forward strand.
AGGAGATTGCCGAAAAGGGCTTCGCCGCCTACTGGAAATATAAGACGGATAACGATAAGACCGAAAGTGGCTTCGACGAATGGCTGAAGAAAGCCCAAGACCTCATCGGCAGCGAGTCGGACAACGCCATCGAATTTGTCGACAACTTCAAGCTCGACCTGTTCTCTGCCGAGATCTTTGTCTTCACCCCGCAAGGCAAGATGATTTCGATGCCCAAAGGCTCTACCGTTTTGGATTTCGCTTACAGCATCCACTCCGAAATCGGTGACCACAGCATAGCGGCCAACGTCAACAACCAACTTACCCAACTTGATCAAAAGCTCAGCAATGGTGACCAAGTTGAAATCATTACCTCTGAGTCGCAACACCCTCAGGAGAAATGGTTTGAGTTTTTGGCCACAGCCACGGCTAAGTCGAGGCTCAAGAGTGGCATAAAGGAATACCGCCGTACTTTCCGCGAGCAAGGTGAGCAGAAATACGAAGAAATCATGCGGAAGCTTGATTTGGAACCCTCGAAGGCCAACCGCAACACGATCATGACGAGCGAGAACCTCACCAGTTCCATCGATTTTTACTATCAGGTGGCGACTGGCAAGATAGACGAACGTCTCATCCGTAACGTGCTGAAGCCCCAGTCGGGAAGTAGCAGTTTTGTTCGTTACATCACCTTTGGCCTTTTGGGCAACAGCAGCAAGGAAAAAGACGAGGCACCCATCACCACCTCTGGTGAGTTCGACTTCAACGTTTCCACTTGCTGCAACCCCATCCCTGGCGACGATGTCATCGCTTTCAGTTTCCCAGGCGAACCGCTGCAAATCCATAGGAGCAACTGCCCCAAAGCCATCCAGCTCTCATCGCGCTTTGGCAACAACATCGTGAAGGCCAAATGGCAGCCTAAGAGCGAAATCGCCTTCCTCGCCGAACTGAAAATCACTGCTTTAGACTCGGCTGGACTGCTCAACCGCATGACCAACCTGCTCGCTAACGAAATGCAACTCAACCTGCATTCGCTCCACATGGAGGCCAAGCAGGACGTGGTGGAAGCCGCCATCTCCATCTATGTGCACAACACCAAGGAACTCGACGACCTAATCACCAAACTGAACCAGCTGAAGGAAATCCAAAAAGTGGTGAGAAAAAGCTCTTAAAAGGAGAAACGACGAAAGGCCATAGATTCCTTATGCTCCACCTCCCATGTCATTCCTTGCAAGGGCTTGTGCGATTGGAATCTATAGGAGGTGGAGTATGGAATGACATGACCTTTCATTATTTCTAGCTTTAATTTCAAATTATTTAGAATCAGTCTGAAAAATATTCTTATCTTTGCGGCAACATCACGACCTGAAAAATGAAAGATTCGTTTGACAATACCTATCTGTCCGTCAAGAAGTTATTCATCGATTACCTGGTGCGGAGGAAGTTGCGCAAGACCCCGGAGCGATTCGCCATCCTGAAGGAGATTTACTCCACCAACGGGCACTTCGACATCGACTCGTTGTACAACCAGATGAAAGACAACAAGTACCGCGTCAGCAGGGCCACCTTATATAATACTATCGACCTGCTGCTCGATTGCGGGCTGGTCATCAAGCACCAATTCGGGCACAACTGCGCGCAATACGAACGCTCGTACAAATTTCGCCAACACGACCATTTCATCGACTTGGAAACGGAGACCGTCATGGAGTTTTGTGACCCGCGACTGCTCGAGATTCAGCGGTCGATTGAGGAGCAGCTAGGTGTTGAGATCACGCATCATTCATTGATATTTTATGGTCACAAGAAGAAAGGATAATCAAGATTCCCCTATCGGGGAATGGAAGGACAAATAAATTCATAAAGCGGCGGTCTGAAACGTTACCTACTACCAAATTGTTGAAACCGCCGCATGTAACAAAATCGAAAACTCCATTCCCCGACAGGGGAATCTCAAAACCAAGAAGCAACACACACCACATGAACAAATTAGATATTCTCTTAGGTTTGCAATGGGGCGACGAAGGCAAAGGCAAGGTGGTTGATGCCCTCACCCCGAATTATGACATTGTCTGCCGCTTCCAGGGCGGTCCCAACGCTGGACACACCATCGAGTTTGGAGGCAAGAAGTTCGTGCTGCACAACATCCCTTCAGGTGTGCTCACGCCAGGTTGCGTCAACCTCATCGGCAACGGCGTCATCATCGAGCCACATATATTAAAAGGTGAGATTGAAGGCTTG
>DAIOUZ010000056.1:6039-8189 GCA_036759285.1 Candidatus Limiplasma sp.
GCCCACTCACCGCGCCATGGACGCCGCCAACGAGAAGGCTTTGGGCAAGATGAAAGTCGGCACCACGCTGAAAGGCATTGGCCCGACCTATACCGACAAAACCGCCCGCAAGGGTCTCCGCATTGGCGACATTAACGCGCCCGACTTCCGCGAGAAATACGAAAATCTGAAGAAAGCCCACCTGCAGCAAATTGCTGGACTCGGCTTCGAGATGCAAGGCTTCCAACTTGACGGCCTCGACTTTGCTGAGTACGAGAAACTGTGGTTCGAGGGCATCGAATACCTGAAGCAATACCAGTTTGTCGACGGCGAGTACTTCATCAACGAAGCCCTTGACGCGGGAAAGAAGGTGCTTGCCGAAGGTGCCCAAGGCTCCATGCTCGACGTGGACTTCGGCAGCTATCCTTTCGTCACCTCGTCGAATGTCATCGCAGCAGGTGTCTGCTCTGGTTTGGGCATTGCCCCAAGCCGTGTCGGCAAGGTGTACGGCATCTTCAAGGCTTACTGCACCCGCGTGGGCACAGGTCCCTTCCCCACTGAGTTGTTTGACACGACAGGGGAAACACTCCGCCAAAATGGTCACGAGTTCGGCGCCACCACAGGCCGTCCGCGTCGTTGCGGCTGGCTCGACCTGCCTGCATTGAAATATGCTGTCATGCTCAGCGGCGTCACCGATCTGATGATGATGAAGTCCGACGTGATGGACGACTTCGCCACCCTCAAAGTGGCCACGGCCTACCGCTACAACGGAAAGGAAACCAAGCACTTGCCTTTTGCCGCTTGCACTGAGACCATGGAACCCGTCTATACAGAGCTCCCCGGCTGGCAGCAGAAGATTGAAGGCAAAATTCCACAGAAACTGGAAGATTATATCAAGTTTATTGAGAATTATGTCGGCGTGCCGGTGAAGTTCGTTTCATATGGCCCTGACAGGACACAGAATGTTTGGAGAGGAATTTAAAATTCAAAATTCAAAATTCAAAATTTAAAGATTTAAGATTCAAAGATTTGGATTATGATCATTTTAGAAAAACCATACGTTTCAGCCCCATTGGTGGCTTACCTTGAAGAGAAACAAATTCCCGTGCTGCACAATGATATGGCGGCACAACTCACCGCCGAGGGTCATCACCTCAATTTGTTGGACGACCAGCAATTTAAAGAGCAATATTTACAAAAAGGGCAGCTTTATGCCGTTTCGGAAAATGCCTTGGTGTGGCTTTATGCCCAACTGCCTGAATCAGAACTGGTGAAGAAGGTCAAAATCTTGAAAGACAAGGTCGCGTTTAGGCGCATCTGCCAGCAGATTTATCCCGACTTCTATTACAAAGAGGTGGAGATGAAAGAGTTGCGTCAGCTCAACCCTGACGAGTTGCCACTGCCTTTGGTGCTGAAACCTGCCGTAGGTTTTCTGAGTGTAGGCGTTTACATTGTCCGCAACAAAACCGAATGGCAAGCCGCCTTGGACGACATCGACCAAAACTTCGCCAAACAGTGTGCCGTGTTCCCTGAGACCGTGGTGCGCAGCGAGAAGTTCATCTTGGAGCAATGCATTGAAGGCGAAGAATATGCCGTAGATGCTTACTACGATGCCGAGGGCAAGCCCAACATCATCAACATCTTCCACCACATCTTCAAGAACGAGACTGACGTCAGCGACCGCCTCTACTGCATGAGCAAGCAGATCTTCGAGGCCAACTATCCGGCTTTCAACCAGTTCTGTATCGACTTGAACGGCGTGCTGCAACTCAAGAACTTCCCCATGCACGTGGAGTTCCGCGTCGACAAGAACACAGGTCGTGCCATCCCGATTGAGGTCAACCCGCTGCGTTTCGCAGGCATGTGCCTCAACGACATTACGCGCCACACTTGTCATCTACTGCCTGTGCAGGCCTATTTCGAAGGCACCCGTCCCGACTATGCCACCATGTGGAATGGCATTGAGAACGACGTGTTCAGCTTCGTTGTCTTGGACAAGCCTTACGACACCAACCGCAAGCTCGACTTCGAGCGCATCAAGCGGCACTTCCATGGTGTGCTCGAGACCCGCGACATCATGAACCCCGCCATGAGCATCTGGGGCTTCCTGTTCACGCAGACCGCACCCGAGCACAAGGCAGAATTACACGAGATTCTGCACTCCACTTTGG
>DAIOUZ010000056.1:8257-17310 GCA_036759285.1 Candidatus Limiplasma sp.
AGTTTATGGTTTAGTGGACACGGGACTTCGGGACGCGGGACTTGTCGTCGCTTCGCGTCATTGCGAGGAACGAAGCAATCCAGAAACAAAATGTTAGCTAAAAGGTGGTAAGGGTACCACCTTTTTTAGTGGTAATTTGAATATTTGCAGGAAAATTTCTTCCATAAAAGAAGAATTTCGACTTTTTGAAGGAAATTTCTTCTATACAAGAAATTTTTCCTGATTTTGTGGAAAATTTCTTCCATAAATGAAATATCCAGGGCAAAACTCCCCTCCATTTACGGAAATTCCTGATGGAAGGATTAAAATAAACATTATCTTTGCGGCAAATAATCCATCTATGAAAAACCTCATCCTTACCCTATTCGTTCTTTCTTCGCTGCTGTTTTCAGCCTGCACGGAAGAACAAAATCAACAATTTGGCGAAAAAGAAGCCCTGGAATTCCTCTACGCCTATATGCCCCTCGGCGACAGCGTGGACTATTCGGAAGACTATTACCGAGAGTGCATTCACTATGCCTTCCGCGCCAAGGAGGAAATGCCTTGGGGCGCGAGCATCCCCGAGCGCGAGTTCAAGCATTTTGTGGTGCCTGTGCGCGTCAACAATGAGAACCTTGATGCTTTCCGAAGCACTTATTATGAGGAACTGAAAAGCCGCGTGAAGGATTTGTCATTATATGATGCCGTCCTCGAAGTGAACCACTGGTGTCACGAGCACGTGAACTACAAAGGCTCTGATAGCCGTACCTCTGCCCCGATGGCGACCATTAAGACCTCATGGGGACGCTGTGGCGAGGAATCTACACTATTGGTGACGGCCTTGCGCACCGTGGGCATCCCTGCGCGACAAGTCTACACGCCCCGCTGGGCGCATTGCGACGACAACCATGCTTGGGTGGAGGCCTGGGTAGATGGTCAATGGCACTTCCTCGGTGCCTGCGAGCCTGAGCCCGTCCTTGATTTAGGCTGGTTCAACGAGCCAGCCTCGCGCACCTTATTATTACATACGCGTGTCTTCGGCAATTACGATGGTCCCGAGGAAGTCATCAGCCGCAGCCGCAACTACACGGAAATCAATGTGGTGGACAACTACGGCAAGAACGCCAAAACCACCTTCACTGTCGTGGATATTGATGGCAAACCGCAAGCCAATTTGCCCGTGGAATTCAAAATCTACAACTATGCTGAGTTCTGCACCGTAGTCACGAAAACGACCGATGCAAACGGCCGGACTTGGCTTACTTCTGGCTTGGGCTGCATGATGGCTTATGCTGCCAAAGACGGCAAGTTCGGCTTCCAAATCTTCAAGTCGGGTGAGCAAGAGAACGTCACTATTACCCTCAACCATGAGGAAGGCACAGAAGAAGTCTTTGAGTTCGACATGGTGCCACCCCCGCCGACCAGTGTCTTGCCCGATGTTACACCCGAAATGCGGGCCGAGAATGACCGCCGTGGTGCTTACGAAGACTCGCTACGCAACGCCTACATCGCTGATTGCAAAAAAGCACAACAGGAACTGATCATGAACACGGGCAACAAAACCTTGTGCCGCATCTACGAAAAGACTTGGGGCAACTACCAGACCATCGCCGATTTCGTGGAATACGCCCAAGGTAAGAATCAGGAAATCAAGGCAGTGAACCTATTGCAAAACATCTCCGACAAGGACCTGCGTGATGTCAGCCTTGAAGTGATGAAAGACCATTTCGATAACACACCAGGCCTAGAGCAATCCATCATCTCCATGCCACCTGAGTTGTACGACGAGTATATCCTCAGTCCGCGCGTAAGCAACGAAATGCTTGTGCCCTACCGCAAGACCTTATCTGAATTCTTCCCCGAAGCGGAAAGACATCAATACCATGACAACCCTGCCCTTTTGGTGGAATGGGTGAAGAAAAACATCAAGACCAACGATGACCTGAATCCGCAGCGTTATCCCATCTCGCCGCTTGGTGTGTTGAAAGCCCGCAAGGCTGACCGCCATTCGCGCGACATCTTCTTTGTCAGCATGGCAAGAAGTTTAGGTATCGCTGCACAAATCAACCCCGTGAATGGCAATGTGCAATACTTTGGCAAGGATTGGACCAACGTGGATTTCGAAGCCGCCGAACCTGCCAGTGCAGCCGTTGGCTATTTGGACATCCATTACTACCCCATCGCCTCCATGCCCGACCCAAAGTACTACACGCATTTCAGCATCAAGAAGTTTGATGGCAACAGTTTCCGTCTCCTCGCCTACGATGCCCAAGACCCGGGCATCGACGACGGTTTGATGCTTTCCACCTTCGAGCATCCGACACCTTTGGACGAAGGCTATTACATCCTCACGGCAGGCACCCGACTGGACGATGGTACCGCCCTGACTCACAGCGAGTTCTTCACTATCAAGACGGGGGAGACCACGGATGTAAACCTCGTACTGCGCCAACCTGACAATGAAATTCATGTCATCGGCAGTTTCTATGCCGACAGCAAATTTATTGATCCCGAGACTGGTGAAAAAGGCAACCCGAAACAACTCATCAAAGACAGCTATTTCATCCTCGGCCTTTTGGACCAAGGCAGCGAGCCGACTACCCATGCCATGCAGGATATTGCCGCCTTCCGCAAGGACTTTGAAGAAAGCAACTTGCCGATGATTTTCGTTTTCAGCAGCAAAGAGGATTATGACAAATTCAAGTTGAAGAACTTCAGCGAGTTGCCCGACGGCATCGTTTATGGCCTCGACGAAGGTGAAGTCCGCGACGAAATCGTTGACGGTCTGCACCTCAACACCGATAGCCGTCCCATCTTCCTCATCGCTAATGCCAACAGCGAAGTGGTTTTCGTGAAGCAGGGTTATACCATAGGCTTGGGTGTACAGATGCTGAAAGTAATGGCCAAGTTAGAATAAAAAAATCCGAGCCGAAAAAGAGGGCTCCTTCTCGGCTCGAATTATCAGTTTAGACTCAATTATTCACATCTTGAACAAGACGTACAGCAAGCCCCCAATGGTAATCTGCCCCTTCAGGGCGCACGTCACTTTGGTGGATGAATAGGCTGCGGGCCTTTTCGATGTAGGTTGAGGACCAATAACGCCCAAAGCCGTTGACATAATTCACAGTCGTACCCTCTCGCAAACCAGCACAAGGTAGGAACACCACACCATTGGCTTCCAATAAACTGCCCCAATCGGTTGTAGAGATATAGTTGCTTTCGTATCCGCCTTCTGTGTCATTGATGGCATTTAAGGCATAGATTGCGGTGCTCCATCCGTCTGGAAGGAGCAAAAAGCCTCGCACGTTGCCAATAGTAGCTTTGGCGAAGCGCGAGCCACTGCGTCTATTGACAATGCCATAAACCTGCCTTGTTGCCTCCGTTGGAGATGGCATTGTTCAGACCCCAATCGTATTTCGTGCCAGTGATACTTATGGCATCCATGTCGTAATCGATGAGCCAAGGCTTGACGTCGTTGTAGCCACTGGTGCCCCAGCCGAACAAGTCCACCCAGCCCTGATAGAACAGGTTGATGTTGCTATTACTATTTCCAATGCAGTCGTATTGCTGCTCAGCAAAGCGCCAAATGTCCGTTGAGGCCTGATACTGCAAGTTGCCTTGCGAAAAGCGCACCGTTTTGCCGCCGCCCACTGAGAATACGCCTGAAAGGCTTCCTTCAGTCTGGTGCCCGTTGCCCTCGTTGCCGCCTCCGCTTTCGTTTTCCTTTTTGCAAGCCGCAAACGCAACAAGAAGCAAGCAAATAGCTATTGTTAATCCTTTAGTCTTCATATTTCGTCAGTGTTTAAGAAAACCAAGGAGGGCTTTTGTGCCCTCCTTGATTATGCATTTTTAGGAATTAATAGTTCTGTACGAGACGGACAGGAAGTCCCGTTTTTCTGTAAGAAGCTGATGTCCAAAAACCTCCAAAATATGCCGTTCCTGCTGATTCATTAGAATCGTATGATGATGATGCCCAGTGCGATGAAGACCAATACGATTCACCTCCTGCATAAAACCTAACTGTGCTTTCTACAAAATCACGGGTACCTGCTGTTGGGAAAAATACTGCACCCGAGTTTTCCAGAAGCGTCCATTGTGCAGCATCATAATTGTTGGTTTCATAATCAGCAGCATTGGCTGTAAAGGCAACACCTTGTGGTAAAATCCAAGCATCAGGCAACAAGATAAATCCCGTTGTTCCCTGAACAGTAGCCCTTGATCGTTTGTATGTAGCATTCATACGTCCTTCTAACACATAATCCCATTCCCAGTCTGTAAGAGTTCTCCAAATTCCTGGCTCATTACCTCCATTACTTATGGCATTATACACGCCCCAGTCAAGGTTGACTTGGTCGCCAGTCATAGAATAATTGGAATATTCACCATCCCAATATCCGTAGCCGTATCCATCCACAGTCCAACCAGTAGACTCATAATCATACGGATGATAGTAATGGTTGTTGTTATTCCAACCTGAGGTAGCCCACCCAAAAAGATCTATCCAACCAGAATAGGTTGGTGAAATACTATTGTTGCTACATTTCACACCATTTTCATACACAGTACCGAACTCCTCACCATAATAGGGATACCCTTCAGATGTGCCTCCAACAAAATCATATTGATGTTCGGCAAAACGCCAAGTGTTAGAAGAGGCTTGGTATTGAAGATTGCCTTGTGAGAAGAACACTTGTTGTGTTGAACTGATGGAGAACAAAGATGGAATGGCACCTTCGGGAGCTGTGTTCGAGGCAAAGTAGTGAAGGTCACTTCATTGCCATATTTCATGCCCGCTTCATTGGCGGCAAATGCACGTACATAATAGGTAGTATTGCCGAATAGACACATCATACGGCATTCAAATTCACCCATACCAGTTCCGGCGGTCAGCTTGTTACCCGTAGTAGTAGGATTAGGCGAAGTGCTCCAACATATACCACGTTCAATGATGTCCAAACCGCCATTTGACACCACTTCACCGCCACCAATGGCATAGAAATGGTTGAAGTCGGTCACCTCGTGGGTAATCACTTCGGGCAGGAAGGTCTCGTCAGCAGTGACGAAAGTCACCTCGTTACCATAGGCATAGCCTTCACTGTTTCTGGCATAGGCACGCACATAATAGGTGGTCAAAGTCTCCAAGCCTGACATACGGCACTGGAACAGACCCAGGCCTTCGCCACCTGGCACCTTGTAATCAAAGACCGTAGGCTCTTCATGTGTGGCATAGCAGATACCTCTTTCAGTAATATCAGCAAAGCCGTCGCTGAGCACGTTGCCACCACAAACCGCAGTATTAAGAGTGATGTCGGAAACTTCATCCGTAGTCACCGTCGGAAGCATGGGATGCTCGACTGTGCGAATCGAAATCACATCACCGAAACTTGTGCCCTCACTATTGGTGGCAAAAGCACGAATGTAATAAGTAGTAGCATTGCTGAGGTTGGTCATCTCGCAGGTGTAGCGTCCGATGCCTGTTCCAGCATAACGCACCGAGTCAGATAGAGATGGGTTTTCAAACCTGCTGTAGCAAATGCCACGCTCTGACACAAAGGAGCCTCCGTCAGTGGTGACATTACATTCTACCGAAGCCGAGTTCATCGTGATATTGCTGGCAGCAATCGTTTCTACAGTCGGTTTGTCTTGCTGGTCGGAAGTGGTGAAGTTGAAGATTTCGGTCCACATCAGGTTGTAACCGTTGTAAAACTCATACCTGTAATAATACTTGGTACTCTTCTCGAGATAATTCATCTGAGTTAACCATTTGCCACCAACATATTCAAGTTTGGATGTCTGTGCATACTTCAGTTGGTCGTCCTCGCAATACACCAACAGGGCCTTGGTGATTTCATTGAGGTATTCGAACTCACATTCGAAATAGGCTTGGGTTGAGCCAATGGTCTTCACTTCGTTTTCCACAGTGACGAGTTCCACGTTGACTTCTGCGGCTTTCTTGCCGCAACCCACAAAGGCGAGCATCGCCGCCAAAATGATTAAATGTACTTTTTTCATATCGATAAATATTTATTTGTTTATCAAGAGTTTAAGAATTATAGAATTCGTTTTTTTGATTTTTTTGAATTTGAGATATAAATTGCAGGCAATTTATTTGGCGAATCTAACTCCGAGACCTAAACGAGCCTCAAAGATGTGGAAATTGGTGGTCACACCGTCCAAGGTGATGACAAAAGGCTTCAGGTCGAAAAGAAATCCCGCACCGACATCCACACCATGGGCAGAAAAACCGTCGTTGGTCACATAATCACCTTCCCAAAGCTGCCAAGCCACGGAACGCATACCGTAGCCCACACCTGCCTTGGCATAAATCGCATCGTTCAGCCGCATGATGCCACCCACCATGCCCGAAACCGCGCTGATTTTACTGTCGGGATTGTAGAAAGGCAGAATATTTCCAATGTAGCCATCCTTTCTGCAATGGTCAACCACTTGATAACCAGTATATTCAAAATCTAAACCCGTCATCAAAGTCACAAACCAGCCGAACTTGTTGTATTGTCCGACCGTAAAGCCCACCATCGGGATGCCTGAACTGTCATACGAGCCATTGAGCGTGAAGAAAGTCTTCTTCCCTTTATTCCTTGGCGCCACTTGTACGGGTTGGGTAGGTTGAGGATCCTGTGTGATGAACTTGAAACGAATCAGCGGGTAATCACCGTAGCCTAGGTCTTGAAAAGCCTTCCAGCGGATGGTGCGGTTCTTTCCAGGAGGTATGACTCGGTTGATGAATCCCGTCACCTTCATCGTGTCGGTATAATGCTCTCCATCGTCAATTGAAATGAGCAGACGCACATCCGAACGAACCTTCAAGTCGTATGTGATGGTAACCATCTTGTCATTTTGCACGGCTCGAGCCTAATAGAAGTCCAATTAAAACTAATAAGGTGTGCTTCTTCATGGCTTTTCGGTTTTTTCAGGTTCAACATCGGCAAAGGCATCGCGAATGGTCATTTCCACCGAAACGCGACGGTAGCCTCCACCTTTCTCCTTGTTTTCAACGGCAAACTCTTGGAAAGTGTTTTCCGTGTGCTTCAGCGTCTCCACTTGGGTTTTCAAGAAGTCCTCAACGCCCTGTGTACGCAAGAATGCCAACTGCCCATTGGTGGTTATGCCTGTCTTTTGCGTCACCGTCATGTTGTAAGGTGCGCCATTCAAAGTAATCGGTTTGTCGATGAAATCACCGTACTCACCCTTGTAGGCAATCTTCGAACGAATAGGCACACCGTCGGTGGCTCCAGTAATCTTCACGTCCACTTTCGTGCCTTCTTTCAGATACTCGGCAAGGTCATTTTCCAATTTGTCTTTCAAGAAATTGCACATAAGCATACAAGCATTGGAACTTTGAATGACATACTTGCCAAGGGCATAGTCGTCGGCTTCCTCCGAAAGATTAAGGGTTTCGTAAGCCACAGAAACAACAAGGTCGGGCGGCTGTGCATTAGTCAGCACTTCCACCTTCACATTGTCAGAAACGCGCTGTCCTTCAGCAAGATTAGCCTTCATGGCTTCCAGTTCCTCTTGCCAGTTGCGTTGACGTTCCTCATTGTCCTTTTGGATTTGCTCCTTGGTCTGTTCCTTTTTCAGGTATCGGTAATGGAAGCGTTCCGACACCGTCTCTACTTCCTGTCCGAAGCACAACACGGACAGGAAGACAAAAATCGTTACAAGTAGAATTCTTTTCATTCTTCAAATAAATTTATTGTAAGTAGGCACAAAAATAAGGTTTTTTTTGGACTGTCAGGACAAAAAAAACAAAAAAAAGCCTTGGCAAGATTTACCAAGGCTTTTTTAATCACCATAAAAATTGTCTTACAGTTTCCTAGCAACTTCCTTCTCGGTGTAACCCTCGATGATGTCACCGACTTTGATGTCGTTGAAGTTTTCAATGTTCAAGCCGCAGTCCATGCCGGCACTGACTTCCTTGACATCGTCCTTGTAACGCTTCAAGGAGCCGAGCACACCCGTGTAAATCACGATGCCATCGCGGATGACACGGATCTTGGTGTTGCGGGTGATCTTGCCGTCCAAGACCATACAGCCAGCGATGGTACCGACCTTGCTGATCTTGAAGGTCTCGCGGATCTCGAGGTTGCAGGTGACCACTTCCTCGATTTCAGGAGCCAACATACCCTCAATAGCGGCCTTGATTTCCTCGATAGCGGTGTAGATGATGGAGTACAGACGGATGTCAATCTTCTCATTCTCAGCCATCTTACGTGCTTGTGCGGTAGGACGTACGTTGAAGCCTACGATGACGGCATTGGAAGCCGAAGCCAGCATAACATCCGACTCGCTGATGGCACCCACCGACTTGTGGATGACGTTGACCTGCACCTCCTCGGTGGAGAGTTTCAGCAAGCTGTCGGCCAAAGCCTCCACAGAGCCGTCCACGTCGGCCTTGACGATGATGTTCAACTCCTTGAAGTCGCCGATGGCGATACGACGACCGATTTCGTCCAGGGTGATGTGCGGACTGGTGCGGCGCGTCTGCTCGCGTTGCAGCTGCTCACGACGGTTGGCGATGGCTTTCACCTCGCGCTCGTCGGTCATCACGTTGAAGGCATCACCCGGCATGGGAGCGCCATTCAGACCCAGCAACAGCACCGGCGTGGAAGGACCAGCCTCCTTGACGGGACGGTTGTGGTCGTCGAACATGGCCTTCACCTTACCATAGGTGGTGCCAGCCAGTACCATGTCGCCAACCTTCAAGGTGCCATTCTGCACCAAGATCTTGGCCACATAGCCACGACCCTTATCCAAAGCGGACTCGATAACCGAGCCCTTGGCCAGACGGTTCGGATTGGCTTTCAGGTCAAGGAACTCAGCCTCAAGCAACACCTTTTCCAGCAAGGCGTCGACATTCAAACCAATCTTAGCGGCGATTTCCTGGTCTTGGTACTTACCGCCCCAGCTCTCGACGAGGATGTTCATGTTAGCCAATTGCTCACGAATCTTGTCGGGGTTGGCAGTAGGCTTATCAATCTTGTTCAGTGCGAAGACGATAGGCACACCAGCAGCTTGGGCGTGGTTGATGGCCTCGACGGTCTGCGGCATCA
>DAIOUZ010000057.1:0-4544 GCA_036759285.1 Candidatus Limiplasma sp.
TTGCAAAGAAATAACTCCAACCTATTAACTCATAACTCTTAACTGAATAAAATGGAACATATTGAATGTCTGATTATTGGCTCTGGCCCTGCGGGCTATACAGCAGCCATCTATACCTGTCGCGCCGACGTTAAAACCGTTGTTTACGAAGGCATGCAACCTGGCGGTCAGCTGACCCAAACCACTGAAATCGAGAACTTCCCCGGCTATCCCAAAGGTATCAACGGCCCTGACATGATGGAAGACATCCGTCAGCAGGCCTTGCGCTTCGGTGCCGAGATTCGCGAGGGCGAAGTCACTGCTATTGATGTCAGTCAGCGTCCTTTCAAGGTGACGACGGAATATGACGGCGAGCTTTTGGCTGACAGCATCATCGTTTCTACGGGAGCAGCCGCACGTTATTTGGGCATCCCTTCCGAAGAAGAGTTCAAGGGCGGCGGTGTGTCGGCTTGCGCCACTTGCGACGGCTTCTTCTATAAAGGTAAGGATGTCGCAGTCGTGGGCGGCGGCGATACCGCATGCGAGGATGCCACCTATCTGGCTAAGCTTTGCAATAAGGTTTATCTTATCGTCCGTCGCGATGTGCTGCGCGCCTCCAAGGCTATGCAACACCGTGTGCTCAACACACCCAACATCGAAGTGTTATGGAAGCACCAGACCAAGGAACTCTTCGGCGAGCAACAAGGCTTCATGAAGAAGTTGAAAGGCGCAGTCTTGTACCACAGCGATACAAAAGAGGAGCGCACCATCTATGTAGATGGTTTCTTTGAGGCTATCGGGCATACGCCCAACACAGAGCCGTTTAAAGGCGTCCTTGACATGGACGAGGATGGCTATATCATCACCAAACCAAAGTCAACGGCCACCAATGTGGAAGGAATTTTCGCCTGCGGCGACTGTCAGGACCGCATCTATCGCCAGGCCATCGTGGCTGCTGGCACGGGTGCCATGGCTGGCATTGAGGTAGAGAGGTTTTTGGCGGAGAAGAAATAATGTGATGGTATGGAGAACTCCCTTACCCCCCGACCCCCTCTCCATCGTAGCGGAGAGGGGGAGGAGTCTACCCAACCATACAGTGTAGTACGGAATCATAAGACAAACCCTAAAAAACTTGAACTTGCTAGGCATTTCCGCAAAAATCCTACTGAAAGTGAGGATGCAGTGTGGCAAATGTTGCGTAATAGACAGATTAAAAACCTGAAATGGCGGAGGCAACAGGTAATTGCAGGATTTATTGCAGATTTCTATTGTGCCGAACTGAATGTGGTGCTAGAGATTGACGGATCGGTTCATGATAACGAAGAGGTTAAAGAATACGATGAGTTCCGAACTTCAGTATTTACATCGAGAGGCATAAGAGTGTTTAGGTTAAAAAATGAAGATTGTGATAAACAACACCTTACCGAATTAATAGAAAACATAATAACCAGCCCGCGGTAGCCTACACCCCTCTCCAACGGGAGAGGGGTCAGGGGGTGAGGGAAAAACAAGCACCATGCTACTCCAAACCGAAATAAAAATCCCTCCTTTAATACAAACCATTCGTTATGGCGATAGCCTGCTCTTCCTAGGCTCCTGCTTCGCCGACGAAGTGGGTGGCATGTGCCGTGGCTTAGGCTTTGATGCTTCGGTGAATCCCTTTGGGGTGCTTTATAACCCCGCCAGCATCGTGCAATCGGTGGATCGGTTGGATAGCGGTACGCCATTTTGTCATGTGGATGTGATAGGAGTAGGCGAGGGGCAATATTGCACTTTCAGCCATAATACAGCCTTTTGGAACGATTCTGAGGCTGAGCTTTTGGCACAAGTCAATCAGAGCCTTGCTGAGGCCCATGCGCATTTTGTGAAATCGAAGTGGATTATTGTTAGTTTGGGCACTTCATGGGTTTTCCGAAATAAGGAGAATGGTGCCGTGGTTTCCAACTGCCATAAATTGCCCGCTAATCAGTTTGAAAGACAGTTTTTATCTGTAGAGCAGTCTTCACAGTGTCTTTCGGGAATCGTTCAACATCATCCCGAAAAGCAGTTCATTTTTACCGTATCGCCCTTGCGGCATCTGAAAGACGGCTTGCACGAAAACCAATTGAGTAAGGCGGCTTTGCTGTTGGCGGTGGATGAGGTTTGCAAGAAGCATGATAATGCACACTATTTCCCAGCCTACGAAATCCTCATGGACGAGTTGCGCGACTATCGTTTCTACAAGGAAGACATGGTGCATCCTACCGAACAAGCCGTACGCTACATTTGGGAACGATTTGTCGATTTCGCCATCGACACGAAGGAAAAGCCTGCCATGAAAGCCGCTGCAGAGTTGAAGCAAATGCTTCAGCATAGACCAGTATTTCCCGAAAGCGAGGCTTTTAAGAAGTTTGAGCTTCTGAAAGAAAAGAAAATCAGCGAGTTGAAGCAAGATTTTCCACGGGTTTGCATTAATAATTTGAGCGAATAGGGCTTATTTGCCAAAATATTCGTACTTTTGCCGCCCATTCCGCGAAAGGAATGATATTTTCAACATTAATACATAATTATAAATGACTGACAACGAAAGATCTGGCAAGCGTCCGCGCACCAGAAAGCCTGTTGACGAACGTGAATTGTTCCAACAGAGGAGGTCCTTCAAATTCTATCACCGTGAGGGTGACGAGGAAGGACATGAAGAGAGAAGCTTTGGCGACAAGCCGAGAGGTGAGCGCCGATTTGATGACAACCATGGCGACCGCAGGTTCGGCGACCGTAAGTTTGGTGACCGTCCCCGCCGTCGCTTCGATGACGAACACGGTGAAGGCCGTCGTGACGACCGCCCGCGCCGCAGATTCGATGATGAAGAGCGTCCGCGCCGTCGTTTTGACGACGACAAACCGCGTGAACGCCGTTTCCATGACGACGACCGTCCGCGTCGCAGATTTGATGACGAAGACAGACCCCGTCGCCGTTTTGATGATGACAAACCTCGCGGAGAACGTCGCTTCGACGACCGTCCGCGTCGTAGATTTGATGATGATGACCGCCCGCGCCGTCGTTTCGATGACGACAAACCGCGTGAGCGTCGTTTCCATGACGATGACCGTCCCCGTCGTAGATTCGACGACGACCGTCCAAGACGTCGTTTTGACGATGACGAGCGTCCGCGTCGTAGATTCGATGACGACAAGCCGCGTGGTGGCAACCGCCGCTTTGACGACCGTCCCCGTGGCCGTCGTTTCGATGACGAGGAAGAACCGCGTCGTGGCCGTAAAGGCTATGTCCGTGAGAAAGACCCGCTGTATGACCGCCCGAAAGCCACTGGCGAGATTCGCTTGAACAAATATTTGGCTGACTGTGGCATCTGCTCCCGCCGTGAAGCCGACGACCTTATCAAGGCTGGCTGCGTGGAGGTGAACGGTGAAGTGATTACCACGATGGGTTATAAGGTGAAGACTGAAGATAAAGTGGTTTATGGGGGTCAGACCCTCAACCGCGAGAAGCTTCGTTACATCCTTCTCAACAAGCCCAAAGGCTATATTACCACTTCCGATGATCCGTATGAACGCGACACTGTGATGGAGCTCGTAAAAGATGCTTGCCCTGAGCGCGTCTATCCTGTAGGCCGTCTCGACAAACAGACCACTGGCTTGTTGCTGTTCACCAACGACGGTGATTTGGCCAAGAAGCTGACCCATCCGAGTAGCGAGATTCCGAAGCTTTATCATGTCATCCTTGACAAGCCCTTGACCAAGAACGACATGCTTCGCATCTCTGAAGGCATTGAGTTGGACGACGGTCCTATCGCCGCCGACAGCATCGCTTACGACCAGGACGACGACAGCAAGAAGAGCATTGGCATCGAACTCCATTCGGGCCGTAACCGCATCGTTCGCCGTATCTTCGAACATCTCGGCTACGAAGTGACCAAGCTTGACCGTGTGATGTTTGCCGGTCTCGACAAGTACAAACTTCCCCGTGGCGAGTGGCGTTTCCTCACCGACCTCGAAGTAGTGAATCTGAAGAAGATAT
Source organism: Candidatus Limiplasma sp. (assembly GCA_036759285.1). Classification (GTDB taxonomy): domain Bacteria; phylum Bacteroidota; class Bacteroidia; order Bacteroidales; family F082; genus Limimorpha. The sequence goes on from DAIOUZ010000057.1 coordinate 3,994, forward strand.
AAATTGCCCATAGATTCCGTTCGTTTGACCTCCTATGTCATTCCTTGCAGAGGTTTGTGCGACTGGAATCTATAGGAGGTCAAACGAGGAATGACATGGGCTTGGATAACATTACAAAACAATTTATCAGGGAAAACCTGAATGCCGATGTGCCGACGCTTGCCTTGAAAAAGGCACCCGTCGGCACTGACGTTTCATTGGCACTGAGGCAGATTGCCGCACGTCAACTGTTGCAGAAGAAAGTGCCGCAATGGGCGGAAAACGAAGAGCTGCTTTTCCCTGCCCACCTCTCCATTGAGCAGTGCTCGTCGGAGGCCAGCGCGAAATACAAAGCCGAACAGCTTGAAGGCGAGACTTTTGCTGACTTGACAGGCGGTTTGGGTGTTGACACCTATTATATTTCCCAGCATTTTCGCCAAGCTGACTATGTGGAGCAGCAAGCCGAACTCTGCGACATAGCACGGCATAACTTCGGTGTCCTGAATGCCGATGTCAAAGTTTGGAACGAAACGGCAGAGGATTATCTAGACCATTGCGGACCCAAGGATTGC
>DAIOUZ010000057.1:4554-5552 GCA_036759285.1 Candidatus Limiplasma sp.
TCTTTGTCGACCCAGCCCGAAGGGATGAGCACGGTCATAAAACCGTTTCCATAGCCGACTGTACACCAGACGTTGGTGCTTTGCAGGACACGCTTTTGCAGAAAGCCAAGCGCGTGATGGTTAAACTCTCGCCGATGCTCGATATCAGCAAAGCTTTGGAGGAGTTGCATCATGTGAAAGAGGTGCATGTGGTGGCGGTCGCCAATGAATGCAAAGAGTTAGATTTTGTTCTTGAGCGCGATTATCAAGGTGAAGCTCAATTCGTATGTGTCAACCTTTTGATGGATCAGCCTGAAGTTCAGTTCGTTCAGGAAGATGAAAAGAGTTGCAATTGCCACATCGCCGATGGCGTTTCAAAATACCTATACGAGCCTAATCCAGCGCTCATGAAAGCAGGATGTTTCAAATTGTTGACCGAGCAATATGATGTGCTCAAATTGCACAAGAACAGCAATCTATATACTTCAGAACGACTGATAACAGATTTTCCTGGGCGTGTTTTTGAAGTGGAAGGCTGGGCGCATTATAACAAGAAACTGAAGCAGACCTTGCTTCCCGATGTGGATAAGGCTAGTATTGCCGTGCGCAATTTCCCGCTTTCGGTGGCTGAGTTGCGTAAAACCTTAAAAATCGGGGATGGAGATGCGGTTTATCTTTTTGCCACTACGTTGAAAGGGGAGGAGAGGGTGGTTATCCGCACAAAAAAACCGCCTCAATTGAAGCGGTCGTTTTAAGGTTCATAATCAAAATAGGATTATCTTCTGTCGGGTATGCCGAACTTGGTCCACCAAGTTTGGTCATACTTTGTTTTGATAGCTTTTTTCACGATTTGGGTCCTGCTTTTCAAGGTGTTCAAAGCCGAGTGGGCTTCTTCGCTCTTTTTGCGGAGTTCATCGTGAAGCTTATCAATTTCAGCAGAAATGGCTTCTAAGCGCTTGCAGTCTTCTTCGAGTTTCTGCATCACGGCCTCATCTTTGACGATGTGGCACATCGGGTTG
>DAIOUZ010000057.1:5562-11909 GCA_036759285.1 Candidatus Limiplasma sp.
CGCCATCCTCAACACCGGCTTCTCGGCCTAAGCGTTGGTTCCTTTTTACCCCGGAAATAATGAGTTTTGTCTTTTCGAGCTGGTCTTTAAAAATTTGGTACATAATACGTTATTATTGTTGCTATAATTGGGTTCACAGTCCAAAAATCCAATGCAAAGATAAGAAATAATTCAATGGTATTTCATAAATTGTTGAAAATAAGATTATTACATTTTTAATGCATTGATTTTCAAAGGGGTTTGTGGATTTGCAAAAATTTGCCAAAATAGCGAAGGTTTATTTACGTTCAAAAATGGCTTCTTTTTGCGCTCCATCGGGCTCTTCCACTTTGAGTTCACTTATGCTGTGGTTGTTGACATCATCAAAGACGATGGCAGTGCGGTAATCATTTTTCAAGGCTTTCAGCGAGATGTTTTTCATCACCAGTCCGTCGACATGGCGAATGAAAAATCCCCATGCAGGCAATTCCATGTGTTGTGAGAACTCGGGATAAGCTTTGGGCATTTCTGGCACCTTATCCAATTCATCGAGACCTACGTGGGCATAGTGCGGGTCACCGCCACCAGGGAAGACAATTTCGATGTTCTCCAAAGTGACATTCTTTATCTTACTGTCTTTCAGTCCGATGATGCCGCATGGTGAGATGTTGCGCGGTAGGTCTTCGATGGGGCCTTCGTACTCATAGCCTGCATCGGGTTTGGTGGCAGCCACTTCGCAATACAGGTTGCGGATGGTGATGCCATCCATGAAGCTTTGCTTGTCACGGCGGGCACCAATATTGAGGTAGATGGCATTGCCCACATTGGTGGCATAGAGTGAGTCGACGAGGATGTTCTCGCAGATACCACCATCGACGCTTTGAATGGTAATGGCACTGCGATAGGTGTCGTAGACGGTGTTGTTGATGATCTTCACATTCTTGAATCCACCTGCGCCCATGGTGCCGAATTTGATGCCGCTCGCGCTGCTTCTTGCGGTGCAGTTGCGCACTTCCACGTTCTGACACAACTTCTTGGCACTATGCGACTTGAGGCAGATGGCGTCATCGCTCGCGTCAACATAACTGTTGGTCAGCACAAAGCCGTTACAGTCCACGATGTCGATGCCGTCATTGTTCCAGAAGGCGGTGCTTTGGATGCGCACGTTGTTGACCTTGACGTTCTCGCATTGGTCGTACATGGTGACCCAGTTGGCGGCATTGCGGAAGGTGACATTGTCGACTTCCACATCCTTACACTCCCTGAATATCAGTAATCTGGGACGGAAACCTTCACCCACGCGGTCGTTGCTGAGCTTATCTTTCATGAGGCCTTTGTGCACCAAGTCGGTGCAGTTGTTGCCTAACTCGCGTCCTTGTCCCTCGATGACACCGCCGCTGTTGTAGTAGCCGATGAGTCGGATGTTTTCAACGCCTTCGGCCAGGATAAGGGCATGGTCGTTGGTAGCTTCGAGGCGGTCGTAGTCGAAGGGATTGGTGCTGCCGACCAGCCCAGCACCTTCCACCAGCTCGATGGTGACGTTGGACTTCATGTGGATGCTACCCGTCAGGTAGCGGCCCACCCAGAAACGCAGGGTGCCACCGCCTTGTTCCGCAATCCAGTCGATGGCGAACTGGATGCTGCGGGTGTTCATCGTTACGCCATCGCTACGGATGCCGAACTTGGAGGCGTTGTAGATGGGTTTGGAGTCTTGCGCTATGGCTTGGAGGGCCATTAGCAGTGTAATAATTAAAAATAAGAAATGCTTTTTCATATTGATAGTTGTTTGTTTTTCATTTGTTTGAGTTTCCCTTCGGGAATGGAGTATTTCTTTGTTTTATATGCGGCGGTTTCAATTGGTTGACGGTCTATTGCGTTTCCCACCGCCGCTGGATACATCTATTTTTGCCTCCATTCCCCGAAGGGGAATCTCTTTATAGATTTTTACTGGTCCGAGCAACCCCATCGGTTGCAAGGGCTGTTCTCGTCTAGGATGGTTGACATAGATCCATGTGGTCGGGTTTTCCTCGCGGCTGAAGGTTTTGAGGTAATTGCCCATGGTAGTCGTGATGCGGACTTCAATGTCGTTTTCTCCGTCATGAAGGTAATCTCCAATGTCGTATATCCGCCTTCCAAAATATTGGACGCCAGCGGATTGTCCGTTGACGAGCACTTCGGACACGCCTTCCACGAGGCCTAAATCCAGAATTGTAGAGACGGTGTGCACACCGTCTCTACCTATGTTGATGGTTTTTTGATAAACGACGGTGCCGCTGAAATGCTGGTAGGTCTCACTGTCCTTTAGGTCGAACAAGGTATCAAAATGGGTGCTGATGGTGTCGTGTAAGAGGCTGTGGCACAAGGTTACATCCCAACTATCTGAAAGGTCGGTAAACGGCATCTCTTTTATCCTTTGATGTAGTGGTTGCCAGATTGGAAGATTTGACCTTTCTGCCCATGTCATTCCTTGCAGAGGATTGTGCGAATGGAATCTATGGGCAGAAAGTCTAGTATTTTCAAACACGACAAGTACCGATTCCACAGGGCCCAAGTCGAAGGTGTAGCTACCGTTTTCGTCAAGTGGTAAGGCATATCGTTCGCCCGTTTGCAAGTCCCAAATTTGGGCTTGTCGCTTGTGGGTCAATTCCTTTGAGAAGATGATTTTGGTTTGGTGTGCCTGATAGCGATGGCTGTTGCTCAACAAAATCATTTCGCTGCCGTCGTCGGTAGTGTAACGATTCTGCATCACAAATGGGTCGGGGCTTTCGATGTCGAGGTAATGCGGCAGGTTAATCCCCCTGGTCCCCTTAAAAGGGGGAATCTGCCGCATTAGACTATCGTACCATGGGATGAAGCTTTCTTTGGGCGGCTCAACGAAGGCAAATTGTCCTGTATGTTGCATTACCTTGCCCATGGTAGCCTTTACGAGAGAGTCGTTTTTGCGGTAGTCGTCACTTAGGCCTAACGATTGGTAAGGTATCGTGTCGATGCAAAGGATGTTGCCGCCCGACTCCACAAAACGTAGTAATTGCTCGGTGGTTTCGGGGTGCAAACTCTCCACGTCAATGAGCATAAGTGTGTTGTATTTCCTTTGGTTGAAGCAAAGGTTGCCCTCCTTGACATTTGACTGATTGATGATGTTTTCGCTCACATAGTCCACACCACCGCCGCATTTGTTGATGGCTTCCCAAATGAGGGTCTTGTAAGGGGCACGAGTGGTATTAGGGAAAGGCTCGTTCTGCATCCCGATGGTGCTCCACATGTCGTTTTCGGGATTGAGAATGGCGATGTCAGCGTAATAGGTACCATGCTGCAAGGCGTAGGAGAGTCGTGCCTTGTAGTCGTTGTAATGCTTGAAATAGGGCCACCAGTTGTTGCGCTCGCTGTAGAAAGCACCGTAGCGCAACCAGCCAGGGGAAGGCGCTTCAAGGTTAGGCGAGTAGTTGAAGCCGTGAAACACACTATGTGTGATGCCAGACATTGCACTTTGGTCACCGCCGATTTTCAGCTGTTCCAATGTCATGTTGAAGACGGTGTAGGTATTGGTCATCTCCTCGCAACTGACGGTGCGGTTGCCAGCAAGATGGGCTGCCGACGACACAAACTTGTTGACCATGGTATAGGCGCGTCCACGGCGGTAGTCTATTTCTGACATTTCCTCACCGGGCTTGTGGCGCAGCCAATTGGTGGTCCACGACTCGCCCTCGGGGATGTCGTAGCCCATAGCATTCTCCAAAGGATAAAAGCCACGACCATAAGCTTGGGCGCGTGCCTTCACTCCAAGTTGGTGGCACCATGCGAGATAGGTGTTGGTGAAACGTTCCTGCATCAGCTGGGCCTTGAAGTCCTCAAAATCATAGCGTGCCCGTTGGATTTCCTTTTGGAAGGCTTCCGTCACAGGCACCACGGGATTGTAGTTGAGCGCACTGCCCATGGAGCCGATTTTGAAGAGGATGAAAGGCAACCATTCAGTGATATCGTAGCCATAACGTTTTTGGAACTCCTCGGCCATGTCGTTTGTCCAGTTGGCACCTTCCAACTCCATGCTGTCGGTGAACAAGGCGCGGATGTTACCTTTTAGCGGTCCAATTTGGGTTTCAATCTTGTCCGACATGTTATAAAGGTAGCGGTTAACCGCCTCGGTGTTGAAATGGTCGAGCACAGGACCTGCTGCCCCAGGTGCGCCGTTGATGACCTCCAAAAATCCGTTGATTTTCACCAAAGCGGCCAAAGTGTATTCCCCTTCAGGGATTTCGATGGTAAAGGTGCTATCAATCGGCCCTTCGACAGGCTCAGGGACCTTGCTTTGGGCCGACCATATCCTGATACCATCATCAATAGAAGTAGCTGGATTTGGATAAAGCCGCAGCAGCATCAGCTCTTTGGTGTTGCCTTTATAGGGTGAGCTCACCTTAGGCATCGCCTTGGCGCAAAGACTGTCGCGGATAATCGTCAATGTAGTTGGGCCAGTCACCGTTTCCGCATAGTTGACCACAATTTGCGCCCGCTCGTTTTCTTCAAGAAACTCCGCTCCGAAAGGCCAGCCTGAGCCTACAAGTAGGTCGCAGGTCATGTCTAAAGAGTCAGCCTCGTCGAAGCAGACCTTCAACATATCAATCCATTCGGGACTAAGCCATTGCAAGGAAGGTTTGCCAAGACTGTCGCAATAAGAAGGGAAGGCGATGGGATTGATTTCCACGCCACCAATGCCCGCTTCCTTGAGGAGACGCATCTCACGAACCAACTCATCGGCCTCTACCTTGTCGCCGTTCCACCACCAGCGTACGAAAGGACGGTATTCTGATGCGGGTTGCTGAAACTCGGCATACAATTGTTCCATACTCAGCCCCTCGATTTTGGGTTGGCACTGGCAGAGAAGAAGCCCAAATCCTATCAAAAGCAAAAGCCGTTTCAGTTGCTTCATGGAGATTTCTATTGGATAATGCAGCAAAAATAGGAAAAAACTCGTATTTTTGCGCCTCAATTCTATAATTCTCATATTGCGTATGTACGCTCTCTTCAAGAAAGAAATCAGCAACTTCCTCAGCTCGTTGATCGGCATCATGGTGATTGTGGTGTTTCTGCTTATCACGGGGTTGTTCTTATGGGTGTTTCAAAGCGATTTCAATGTGCTGAATTTCGGCTATGCCAACTTGGATAGCCTTTTCATCCTTGCCCCTTGGGTCTTCCTTTTCCTCGTGCCGGCTGTCACGATGCGTAGTTTTGCCGAAGAAAACCGCACGGGAACCATTGAGATGTTGGTGACCAAGCCCTTGTCGGATTGGCAAATCATTTGGGCCAAGTTTTTGGCAGGTGTGGCACTAGTGTTGCTGGCCTTGATTCCGACGTTTATCTATTATTTCTCGGTTTTCCAACTGGGCCTGCCAAAAGGCAACCTCGACAGCGGTGGCATCTGGGGCTCTTATATCGGACTTTTCTTGCTTAGCTCCAGCTTTGTAAGCATCGGTATCTTTTGCAGTTCGCTGACCAACAACCAGATACTGGCCTTCATTATCTCGGTTTTCCTCTGCGGATTCCTGCTGATTGGCTTTGAGTTCATCTATTCGCTTTCGTTGTTTGGTCGCGTCGATTTGTTCATCCAGCAGTTGGGCATGAACGCCCACTACAGTTCGCTGAGCCGTGGCGTCATCGACACGCGCGATGTGTTGTATTTCTTGAGTGTGATTGCGCTGTTTCTCAGTGCGACGAAACTGGTTTTGTCAAGCCGCAAATGGTAAGGAGGTGAGTGATGGAAAACAAGCGCAAGAATCTGAAAAAGAACCAAATCGTCGCTTTCCTCGTTACGGTGGCGATTGTCATTTTGGTCAATGTGATTGGCTCCTATGTGTTCACCCGCTTCGACTTGACGAGTGAGAAACGTTATACTTTGTCGCCCACGACGAAGGAAATCCTTAACGGCCTTGACGACTATGTGTATTTCAAGGTGTATCTTGAAGGCGATTTTCCGGCAGGGTTCAAGAAACTACGCCGCGAGACCAAGGAGATGTTAGATGAGTTTCGTGCTTATACGAGATACATTGATTATGAGTTTATTAACCCATCTGAGAGTGCTGACGCTGCAGAACGCAACGACACCTATAAACAATTATATCAGGCTGGGTTGAATCCTACGGATGTGGTGGTCAAGAACAGCGATGGCTCTTCGAAGCAGATGGTGATTTGGCCTGGGGCCTTAGTGAGTTACCACAACGACAAGGAGATTGCCATCGATTTGCTTGAGAATCAGCTGGGTCAGTCGTCGGAGGAGGCCTTGAATGCTTCGATGCAGAACCTCGAGTTCCGCCTTATCGACGCGGTGAAGAAGGTGACCTTCGGGGAGGCACCGACGGTCTATGTGAACGAAACCG
>DAIOUZ010000057.1:11919-16955 GCA_036759285.1 Candidatus Limiplasma sp.
GACGCGGTGAAGAAGGTGACGCGCCGGACGAGACCCAACATTGCTTTCATTGAAGGCCATGGCGAATTGGGCGAGCAAGATGTGTATGACATTGCCCAGACTTTGGCGCAAAACTACAACGTAGGCCGTGTGGAAATCAACGGAAAAATCGACGCACTGATTCACCGCACGCAAAACGAGGATCAGGATGTGAAAGCTTTTCCTTCCTTCGATGCCATCATCATTGCCAAGCCCACACAGCCTTTTGATGAAAAGGACAAGTTCCTCATCGACCAATACATCATGCACGGCGGCAAGGTGTTGTGGTTGGTGGAGCCGGTGCTTGCCACGATGGACAGCCTGCAAAGCCAAGAATCCACTATCGGCTTGGAGCAAGACCTCAACCTCGACGACATGCTCTTTAAATATGGCGTTCGACTCAACCGCGATTTACTTTTGGATTTGACCTGTGCTTCTTTGCCGATTCGTACGGGACAAGTGGCCGGACAGCCCCAGTTAGAGTTCTTCCGTTGGTTCTATTTCCCCTTGTTGCAAGCCGCTTCCAACCATCCTATGGTGCGCAATATGAATGCCATCAAGGCCGATTTTGTCAGTTCGATGGACGCCACCACCTCGGCCAATGGCATCGACCAAATCCCGTTGCTCAAGACTTCGGACTATACCAAAGTGTCGGGGGCACCGGTCTTCATCACGTTGGCCATGTTGCGCCAGTCGCCTGACAAACGCATGTTCAGCTCGAAGGGGAAGAATGTGGCCTATCTGCTGAAAGGCAGTTTCCCGTCATTGTATGCCAACCGCATCCCTCAGGAAATCGTTGACGACCAAGCCACCGATTTTATGGAAGAAAGCAAGCCCACGGCCATGATTGTGGTGGCTGATGGCGACATCATCCGCAATCAGATAGACATTAGGACCCGTAAGCCCTTGCCTTTGGGTTTCGACCAATACACCCAAAACACTTACGCCAACAAGGAATTTATCGAAAACGCTATCAGCTATTTGGTGGACGGCGAAGGCTTGATTGACATCCGTTCGCGCGAGTTGAAGGTGCGCCTTTTGGACATGACGAAAATCAATCAGGAGAGAACTAAGTGGCAAGTTATCAATACCTTGCTACCCATTGCACTCATCATTGCTTTGGGTTTCGTCATGGCGTTTATCAGAAAGAAGAAATACAGTAAATAGTAATCCAATATGAAGAAAAACAATCGAATAACGATTATTATTGCCGCCCTGCTGGTGGTCATCGCGGGCGTATTGATATGGAACAACCGTTATATTTCGACCAATCGTGGCGAGGATTCCGATTTTCAGGTATGGGACACGGCTTCCGTCACCAAAATCTATTTGGCCGACCGAAGGGAACGTGAGTCTTTGCTTGAACGTGAGCCACAAGGTTGGGTGCTCAATGGCACATATAAAGCCCATCCCAAGCAGGTACAATACTTGTTGACCACGTTGTATAAAATCCGCATCAAGATGCCTGTTTCGAAGGCAAGCCATGACAATATCGTGAAGCAACTGGCTTCGCAGAGCACCAAGGTGGAGATTTATCAAAACGTGCCGCGCATCAATTTGTTCAACAAAATCAAGTTGTTCTATCACGAGAAACGGACTAAAGTGTTCTATGTGGGCGATGCCACCATGGATAGCAGCGGTACCTTCATGCTGAAAGAAGGTGCGGACAAGGCCTATATCGTCTACATTCCCAGTTTCCGTGGCTTCATCACGACGCGTTTCACCGCCAACCCTGACGATTGGCGCGACCATACTGTTTTTCATGAGAATATGGCTGACATTCAGTCGGTTGAAATCGATTTCAACGAAGACCCTGAAGGCAGTTTTCGTATCGACAACATGGGTAAGCACCAATATAAGCTGACACGCCTTTGCGACAACAAGGAACTGCCTTATGATACGCTGAAAGTTATCAATCTCATGTCTTCGTTCAATGATTTGCGTTTTGAGGCCTTGTTTACCAATACCTTGCCGCAGGAGCGCATCGACTCCATCACGGGTTCGCCGTACGTGCATTATGTTGTCGTGACAGATAAGGACGGCAACACGCAGGACATGAAGACCTTCAGGAAACTGGTGTTGAACGGCGTGACCGACTTCAGCGGCGATTATGGCGACGAGGACCATGACCGCATGTATGCCCTCATCGAAGGTGGCAAGGACTTCGTGTTGATTCAAAACTATGTTTTTGACAAAGTTTTGCACGATGTGCGCTACTTCGAAGCAGGTAATCCCATTCGATTTGAAATGGGAACCGTGGAAGTTTACGAGTAAGTACGTAATAGACAGCCCCTCTCATCATTCCAGCGTTGGCACGAGTAGGATGAGGCGGTTCAAAAAGCAATAACCTTAAAGGACGGCTCTTGAAGTCATAGATCCCATGCCGCCGCATTGTCCAACGTAGGGATGACATGACTTCAAAAGCCTTTCCTCCTATGTCATTCCATGCAGAGGAATGTGCGATTGGAATCTATAGGAGGAAAGACAGATATAATATGCCTTAAAGTTCATTTCTTCTTCAGCAACCCCACCATCTTAAAGCTCACATCCGTAAAGATGATTTGGGCATTGCCGTTGCGCTCGATTTGGCGCATAGCCTCTTCGAAAAGCGCGGCAATCTGTGCCAGATTGGCAGGATTGACGAAGGGCGCAAACTTCGAATTGAACACTTTTTCGTCCTCTGGCAACATCACGATTCCAGCAAGGTTGTTGTTGAACAACAACGAATTGCGGATGATACGCAAGCCGTATTCCAGCAGTTCCTTTTGCTTTTCTCGTCCAATCGTTTTGATGTTGGCCGAGAAGTCGATGATTTCAGAATAGGCGGCACGGAAACAGAGACGCATCCATTGTTGGAAAGTGGCGAAGAAATACTTATGGTCTTCAAAGTCTTTGAACGATTGGCATGCCGTCAGCCAGTTGCCTTCCGAAACCATGGCTGCATCACGAGCCTGCTTGGTGTCGCAGCCATAGCGCTGTTGCAAGGCCGTTTCGATGGAGGCGGTGTCAAGGGCTGGGATTTTGACCAGAGCTGTGCGCGACTTGATGGTGGCCAGCAGCTCCTCCTGGTCTTCCGCGATAAGCAGGAAAACTGTCTTCTCAGGTGGTTCCTCAAGCAGTTTCAGTAACTTGTTGGCCGTCTCCACACGCATCTTCTCTGCCATCCAGATGATGGCGATTTTGTACTCGCCCTCGTAGGACTTCATGTTGAGTTTGCGCAACAGAGAAGCCGCATCGCGCACCGACATATAGCCCTGTTTGTTCTCCACATCAAGGAAAGTGTACCAACTTGAAGTGTCGACATAACCTTGATTCTGAATGACATACTCGCGCCATTCCTCCATGAACAAGTCTGACTCGGGGTTGCTTTTCACCTTTTTGGTGTTAGCGGTCGGCACAACGAAATGCAGGTCGGGATGCACCAGTTTCTGTATCTTTTGGCAAGTGGGGCACACACCACAGCTGTCGGTCTCGGTGCGGTTAGGGCAGAGGATGTATTGGGCGTATGCTAAGGCCAAAGGCAGCTTCCCGCTTCCGGCAGGGCCCAAAAACAACTGTGCGTGAGAGACATGGTTTTCTCTTACGCTTTGAATGAGCCTTTGCTTTACGGCGGATTGCCCTATGACGTCTTTGAATTGCATTTATGCCTCCACGCCGTGTTCGAAGAGATATTCAGGAGCAATATCGGCACCATTGGCCCAGAAAATGGTGTGGTCGAGGCCGAATTGGATAAAATTGCCTTTGTCGCGCAAATCCGCAAAAGCAGGATAAGCCAGTAAAGGTGTCAAATCCACCTTACGCCGCTGGCCATTATTGAACGAACAAAGCAGCGTATAATCGCCTAAATATTCTACATCTGTGATTGTCAGCAACATAATCTATTGTATTTTTTTGATTGTTTCTCCGTTTTGGGCTTTTTCCCACAAATCCATCAATTCATTCTCGTGTTCATCCATGAACTGGTTGACAATTGCAACTGTTTTTGAACGTGCCACGCCTTCGATAACACGGTCTTTAATGGTGATGGAAAAGTCGTCAGTTCCGCTACGTACATGGATATGGGGTGGATTATGATCAAAACCATAAATGTAAATCAGAATACCTTGTATGACGAATATGGAACCCATTGTTTTCGCTTATTTGCTGCAAAAGTACAATAATTCCGCAATCTTCATTCATAATTCACAATTAAAACTTACCTTTGCACCCAAATTTAACCCACTATGCTTAGCGAACAAGAACAGATAAGAAGAAATTCGTTGGCCGAACTCTACAAGCTCGGCATCAATCCCTATCCCCAGGCCGCGTTCCCGGTGAACGTGTTCACGACGGAGATTTTGGAACAATTCGATGACAACAACCCCGACCAATTCCAGGAAGTCACCCTCGCGGGCCGTATCATGAGCCGCCGCATCATGGGTGCTGCCTCGTTCTGTGAACTGCAGGACTCGAAGGGCCGCATCCAGCTGTATATCAAGCGCGACGAGATCTGCCCCGAGGAGGACAAGACCTTATATAACACGGTGTTCAAACGCCTGTTGGACATCGGCGACTTCATCGGCGTGAAAGGCTTTGCCTTCCGCACGCAGATGGGCGAAATTTCTGTCCATGTAAAGGAACTGACGGTGCTGAGCAAGTCGTTGAGGCCACTGCCTATCGTGAAGGAGAAGGACGGCGTGAAGTACGACGAATTCAACGACCCCGAACTGCGCTACCGTATGCGTTACGTCGACCTCGTGGTCAACGACAAGGTGAAGGACATCTTCATCGCCCGCACCCGCATCATCGACAGCATCCGCCGTTTCTTCAACGAGAGCGGCTACCTCGAGGTGGAGACCCCTGTGCTGCAAGCTATCCCCGGCGGTGCCACGGCGCGTCCCTTCATCACGCACCACAACGCCTTGGACATCCCCATGTACCTCCGTATCGCCGATGAGCTCTACCTGAAGCGCCTCATCGTAGGTGGCTTCGAGGGTGTCTACGAGTTCTCGCGTAACTTCCGCAACGAGGGCATGGAC
>DAIOUZ010000058.1:0-16734 GCA_036759285.1 Candidatus Limiplasma sp.
GGATTGCCAGTCGTAGTAGGTGTAGTCGAGTTCACCGTCGGTGCGGGTCATGGTAGGTTGGCTCTGAACGTAGGCGTTCACAGCTTCCATTCTTGGAGCCTGCTGCATCGTGGCAACTTTCTTGTCTCCCTTCGTGGAGACACTCTTCACTTGTGAGTAACCGGCGACGGTCACCAACAAGACTAATGCTAAAGTAAATAACTTTTTCATTTTGAATAAGTTTAATTAAAGATTAAGTTAATAATAAATGTTTGTTCGATACAATATTTGGGCGCAAAGATAGTGATTTTTCTTTATATACAAGTGGTTTTTGTTTTTTTTAGTTTTCTGAACGAGTGAGATTCCCTGCGGGAATGAAGTGAAGTCAATAGATACAAAGCGGCGGCTTAAATAGTTTCAGTCTGGTAACTTGCATCAGCCGCCGTTGGAAACGATATGTAAAGATTCCATTCCCGCAGGGAATCTCCTCAAAATGAAAAAGGAGGCCCGAAAGCCTCCTTTTTTGTCAAATGATGTAAGAAAAATCTTACTTCACGATGAACTTCATGGTGTTCTCGAAGCCGTTGGCCTTCACAGTGACGAAGTAGATGCCACTGTTCAGTTCAGCGGTGCTGATGCTCGGGCGGTTGATACCCGTGCTGATGTTCACGCTCTTGTTCATCACGTTCTGACCCATGATGTTGTAAACGCTGATGCTCATCTCTGAGGGCTGTGAAGCGTTCACTTCGATGTTCAGCACATCGGAGGTGGGGTTAGGATAAACGCGGGTGCTGGTCATCGGGTTGACAGCTTCTTCGATGCCGTCGTAGCCAGGCATGTTAGGCGTGATCTTCACGGCATAGATGAAGTTTTCGGTCAGCTGGCCGCCGTTGCTTTGCGGATAGTCATCGGAGATGTCGAGGTAGAGGCCTTGGGCATCGTCGCCTGAATAGAGGATCCAGAAGTTGTTGTTGTGGCCAATCGGGCTGGCGGTGCAAGGATATTGTTCCTCATACTCGTGGACGAAGTCTTCGGAGAGGTTGATGGCATCGTCGAACCATTGGTTTTGGCTGTCCTTAGCACTGACATAGACGCTTCTGTAGGAGAAGTTCGTACCAGCATTGATTCTCACTTCTGACCAAACGCTGTAGCAAATGACAACATTGCCGTTCTCGTCGACGGAAACGCCAGGCATGGTGGCGCAACCGAGTGAACGATAGTGCCAGCTGGCACCAGTGGCGTTTTCATAGCTGCCATAGTAACCATCGCCATCTTCGTCGATGAGACCTAAGATGCGGAGGTTGGCTTCGTTGCCGTCGGTTTCGGCGAGTTCCATGATACGCTCAGGCATCAGGGTGTAGCCAAGGCCGTTGGCTTGCCATTCGGGGTGGTTGGCATCACCGCTGAAGGTGCCGAAAATCGGGATTTCGTGGCCGCCTTGCGGGTTGGTGTAGTTGGAGTTCCAGTACATGATACCGAAACCATAAATGGGCCAGTAGGTGTAAGAGTCGGCGTCAGCCACCTTCCAGTGGAACAGACCGCAAGCAGCATGGACAACACCGTTGTTGTCGATGGCGATGCTGTAGGAGTTGTCATTGGTTTGGATGGAGTCGGTCATGCCTTCCGGATAGTCCTCAAAAGCGATGGCGTGGACAGGATTGCCATCAGCACCCATGATCGGGTAAGGAGCAATGACTTGGCGCTCCCAGGTCTCGCCGTTGTCGTGAGAGATCATGTAGAACAATTCGGTGGTGTAGCCGCCGAACATCACGGCCACGTCGTCGCCATTGGCAGCCATCACGTAGTCGTCGGCGCTGAGTTGGTTGCGATATTCGCCATCGGCATCGTTGTCAACGCCGGGGAAGTCGTTCAGTTCCGAGGGGATTTCCCATTCGTCACCGACGTGTTTGAGGCGCACATAATAAATGTGGTTGTCGTAACCATCACCAACTGAAATCTGCTTGCACATCACGAGATGGATGTACTCATCGTTAGCACCACTGCAGATCACTCTTGGCCAGGTGGGTGCACCATAATCGTTACCCCAGTTGTAGATGAGGGTCCATTCGCCTTCACCTCTGGTGGGACGATAGTACAGGTTGACGCCGGTGGCATGTGAAGCGAGGAGTTCGCCTTCACCGCAAGCGGCGATGCTCGGCCAACCTGACTTCACGGGTTCCTGACGCACTTCGGGTTCGTCACCCATGCCTTTGGTGTCGGGGCAGTAGTGGTTGTAACCAGTACCACGATCCGGGAAACCAGTGTTTTGGGAGTGATCCCAAGTAGCCACGAAGGAGGCGCAGCCATTGGGCCACACGGCGATACGGTTGCCGAGGGCTGAGTTGGACTGCAAGTCGTAGTTGGTGGTCATGGCGTTGAACTCTTGATAGTTTTCGCTATCTCTGGTAGCGTTGACCATGGTCGGAGCCATGTTGAACTGAATGCCTTGTGCGGCAGAACCGTCGATTTGGCGGGCTGCACTGGGCTTCTGAGCCGTCATGCTGATGTTCTTAGCATCACTGGCGTTTCTCTGCGCAAAGCCGGTCATTGCGACGGCCATTGCAAGTGACATGAATAAAAATTTCTTCATGATGTTGTTTGTTTTTAATTAGTAATTATTGTTGTTGTGATAAGTTTCGCTATTTGGGCTGCAAATATAAGCATTTTGGCAAATACAAGGCCTAAAATGGCAATTTTTTATACATTTTGGACTTTTGAGCAAAAGTTGTGCCAAGAATTAATATTGGGAGATTCCCTGCGGGAATGGAGTGATATCATAAGTTGCAAGGCGGCGGCAGATAATATTATACGAGCCGTAAACAGTTTAGGCCGCCGCTGGAAACTAAAATGGAAAATTCCATTCCCTCAGGGAATCTCAAAAAAATCTGCTCTGATTGCAGAACAAAAAAGGATTATTCCTAATTTTACAGCGTCAAAAAGTGTATTGGTGGCAATTCGTCGCCAATTTAAGGTATTGTATTTATTGTATAAATCACTGAATATGAAAAAACTATTATTACCAATTCTGCTTTTGGCTCTTGGCGCGTGCACGATGCAGCCCAAGGCCGACTATGTTACTGATGCCGCCAAGTATGTCGATCCCTTCATCGGGACGGGCGGCCATGGCCACACTTTCCCGGGCGCCACGGTGCCTTTCGGCATGGTGCAGTTCAGCCCCGACACCCGCATGAACGACTGGGACGGCTGCTCGGGCTACCACACCTCCGACAACACCATCCTCGGCTTCAGCACCACCCACCTCAGCGGCACGGGCTGCTCCGACTATGGAGATTTTAGGTTTATGCCTATTGTCGGTGAGGTAATGATTGACAAAGGTTCGGAAGATACTACCTCTACTGGCTATCGCTCGGCTTTCCAACATGAGAATGAGGACGCCAAGGCGGGTTATTATGCCGTGTTGTTGGACGATTATAATACCAAGGTGGAACTTACTACGGGTGACCGTGTTGGCATGATGCGCTGCACTTTCCCCAAGAGCGACAATGCACACATGTTCCTTGACATGGTGGAAGGCGTGAACGACGAGTTTGTGTATGAAGCCAACTTGAAAATTGAGGGTGAAAACGCTGTTAGTGGTTTCCGTCGCACTCGCGACTGGGCTAACGAGCAATACCTCTATTTCTATGCCGAATTCTCTAAGCCGTTCAAGAGTTATGCCTTATATGATAAAGGAGAGCAGGTGGAAGACGCATACGTTGAAAGTGACAAGCTGAAAGCCTGCTTCAATTTCGTCACGGAAGAAAATGAACAAATCGTCATGCGCATCGCCATCTCCGCCATCGACGTGGAAGGTGCGAAGAATAACCTGAAGGCCGAACTTGCCGAAAACAACTTCGACTTCGATGCCTTGAAGCAAAAGGCCTACGACAAATGGAACAAGGAATTGCTCCGCTACGAGGTCAGCGACCCCAACGAGTCGCACAAGACGGTGTTCTACTCGGCCCTCTATCACTGCATGATTGCCCCCAACCTCTTCAGCGATGCCGATGGCCGCTACCGGGCCCACGACTTGAAGGTCTACAAGTCCGAGAGACCTGTCTATACGGTTTTCTCGCTGTGGGACACCTTCCGCAGCCTGCACCCGCTCTTCAGCCTGATGCAGCGTGAGCGTACCCTCGATTTCATCAACACCTTTATTAATAAATACGAGACCAACCCGCACCACCTGCTGCCTATTTGGGAGCTAGCCGCCAACGAGACCTACTGCATGATTGGCAACCACGCCATCCCCGTCATCGCCGATGCCTACTTCGCTGGCATCCGCGATTTCGACACGGAGAAGGCGCTTGAGGCCATGGTCAACTCGTCGAGGATGGACTTCCGTGGCATGGGTGCCTATATGAAATACGGCTACATCCCGGTTGAGGCTGAAGGCGAGGCCGTCTCCAAGACTTTGGAATATGCCTACGACGACTGGTGTGTGGCCCGCATGGCCGAAGACATGGGCATGGCCGATATTGCCAAAGAGTTCTATGCCCGTGCCCAGAACTACAAGAATATCTTCAACCCGGAGAATCAGTTCTTCCAAGGTCGTAGAAACGGCGGTTGGATACGTCCTTTCGACCCCGCGCAAGTCAACTTCACGCTGACCGAGGCCAACTCCTATCAGTATGGTTTCTTCGTTCCTCAGGATATCAACGGCCACATTGACCTGATGGGTGGCAGGAATGCATACGAGGCGAAGCTTGACGCACTTTTCAACGCGCCCTCCAACCTGACGGGACGCGAGCAACCCGACATCACGGGTCTTATCGGTCAATATGCCCACGGCAACGAACCGAGCCACAACACGGTGTATATGTACAACTTCGTCGGCAAGCCCACCAAGACGCAATACTATGTGAAGAAGGTGATGGACGACTTCTACACCGACCGCCGCGATGGCTATGCAGGCAATGAGGACTGCGGACAGATGTCGGCTTGGGGCGTGTTGTCGGCTATGGGATTCTATCCCGCCACACCCGCATCGGGCTACTTTGTGCTGGGCTTGCCAAGGTTTGAAAACCTAAGACTGACCTTCGAAAACGGAAAACAGTTTAAGGTGATTGCCAAGAATCTGAGCGAAAAGAACTGCTATGTAGAGTCGGTGAAGCTGAACGGAACCCCTTTGGAGCGTAGTTACATCACGTTTGATGAGGTGTTTAATGGTGGCGAATTGGAGTTCACCATGACCGATGATATCAATTCCGAATGGGCCACGCAACCTGAGAATTGCCCCGAGGTGCGTGTTCCTGGCGAGTCTATTGTTATCGTTCCGACCATCAATGCGTTGTCCGACACGTTCTTCGATAGTCTGATGGTCAGTTTGAGCCATCCTATTGAGGGAACCAAGATTTATTATACTTTGGACGGCAGCGAGCCTTCGGATGCGGCTTTGTTATATGAGAGCCCAATTTGCTTGAAGGAGAATACGACGATTCGTGCAGCTGCTTTGCAGGATGGGCACTGGAGCCGGGTTATTGACGCTAAGTATTATCTCGTCGATGCACGTCACAGCGTGAAGTTGGTGAACAAGTATAACGAGCAATATGAGGCTGGAGGCCTCAAGGCACTCATCGACCATCAGCGTGGTGGTGAGAACTTCCGCACGGGATCCTGGCAAGGTTACTATGGTGTCGACCTCATTGCCACGGTCGACTTGGGCGTTTCGAAACGCATCAACCGCTTGGCGGGCAGCTTCTTGCAGGAGATTTACTCCTGGATTTGGATGCCCACTGAGGTGGAATATTTCGTCAGCGACGACGGCAAGAACTTCCGCAGTGTGGGCAAGGTGAAGAACCATATTCCTATTGATGAAGACGGCGCTTTCATTCAGGAGATGGAAGTGCGTCCACGCACCAATGCCCGCTATGTGAAGATGGTTGCCAAGACCATCGGCACCTGCCCCGAAGGCCATGTGGGCGCTGGACAGAAGGCTTGGATCTTCTGTGATGAGTTGGTGATAGAGTAAGTACACGCTTTGCGTCACTGCGAGGCACGAAGCAGTCTAGACAACTTGTTTCCTGGATTGCTTCGTCGTTCCTCCTCGCAATGACGCGAAGCGACGAAATAGAAAACAACAAATCTTTAAATAACAAAATATGAAAGAATCCATCGTAATTCTCGCCGGCGGCGGTCCGGCACCCGGCATCAACACGGTCATCAGTACCGTGGCCAAAACCTTCCTCAAGGACGGTTATCGCGTACTCGGCCTCAACGACGGCTACAAAAACCTTTTCAAACCCAATCCTGACGTGGTCGACATGGACTTCCTCTATGCCGATGCCATCCTCAAACAGGGCGGTTCGGCCTTGAAGATGAGCCGCTACAAACCGAAGAACGAGGAGTTTAACACTGATTTCTTCGTGAAGAACAACATCAAGCTGTTGGTCACCATCGGTGGCGACGACACCGCTTCGACGGCCAACCGCATCTCGAAGTTCTTGGCCACCTGTGGTGTTCACATCCAGAACATCCACGTGCCCAAGACCATCGACAACGACCTGCCGTTGCCTGAAGGCAGCCCGACCTTTGGCTACTATTCGGCCAAGGACGCCGCTGTGCATTTGGTGCAGACCATCTACGAAGATGCCCGCACCAGCGGCAACTGGTTTGTGGTCTCTGCTATGGGTCGTGAAGCCGGTCACTTGGCCTTTGGTATGACTTCAGCTTGCCACTGCCCCATGGTAGTCATTCCTGAGATGTTCAACAAGACAGATGTTACCTTTGATGCTATCATCAAGTTGGTGGTTAGTTCCATCGTGAAGCGCAAGCTGTTGGGTGTCAACTATGGTGTGGTCATCATCAGCGAGGGTGTGTTCCACTTCATGAGCGACGAGGAAATCGAGAAGTCGGGTGTGGCCTTTACCTATGACGAACACGGCCATCCTGAGCTGGGCAATGTCAGTAAGGCACATATCTTCAACCTGCTGTTGCAGCAACGTCTGAAGGCTTTGGGCATCAACGTGAAGAGCCGTCCCGTCGAAATCGGTTACGGTATCCGTTGTGTCGAGCCGAACGGCTACGACCTGACCTATTGCTCCTTGCTGGGTTACGGTGTGAAGAAACTCTTCGACAAGGGCGTGAGTGGCGCTATGGTCACTGCCAACCCGAAGGGTGAAATTGAGCCATTGTACCTGAAGGATGTGGAAGACGAGAACGGCAAGATCAAGCCGCGTTTAGTGAACCTGAATGGCCCGAAGGCCGAGTTGATTTTCAACGACGGTTTGCAATATATCATGCCTGCCGATTACGAAGCCGCCAAGGCTTACCTGCCCAATCCAGAGGAATACGATTTCAGGAAGATTCTGAAATGGTAATTTCTTTGTAGGGCTGTCACACCGTGGCAGCCGCTGTGTGGTAAACAATCAGCGGCTGCCGTAATACGACAGCCCTACAAACCAAAAACAGAAAGCCGCCCCGAGATTTCGAGGCGGCTTTCACCAATTATGAAAACAAAAACTTTACTTTCTTACAGTTACTTTTTGCACCATGACACCATTTTCCGTCTCGATGCGGATGAGATACATGCCTGATTCATAGCGGCTGAGGTCAAGGGTGGTATTGCCCTCGGCAGTCATCTCGTTGAGCGTTTGGCCAAGTAGGTTGCTCACACTGATGTGCATCGTGCCGTTGCCGCTCACGTTGAGCATCCCGTTGGTCGGGTTGGGGTAGATGTTGATGTTTGCGGTGTTCTCGTCAAGGCTGGTAATGTCGATCGGCACATCCAAATATTCGGATTCACATTGCTCTTCTCCACGGATATACACGCAATTGACGGAATAATACACCTCGCCTTGAACCAGGTCGTAGGTGTTGTCGAAATAATCATAGCTGTTGCTGCCATCGTAAGGAATTTCTGCAATCAGCTCATCTCCAGACTTATAAGCACCAATGGAACGCACCAGACGGAAATGATGAAGGTAAGTTGTGACGGTCGGTTTGTCCCATTTGACAAAAGCGCCAAATTCCTCGCTGTTGTGCCATTGGTATTCGCCTTCGATATTCTGCACTGGATAGCAAACCAGCGGTGTCTCTTCGCAGTTGTTCTCGAAGGTCAGGAAGATGCCGTCTTCGAGTTCGTCTGAGGCAAATAGTTCGTTGCCATAGGCATCGGAAACGGTGAAGGAGCACTCAAAGTCGGTGTCGTATCCCTCAGAAGTATGATACCAGATGAAGTTGAGCATGCCTTTCAGCAGCGGTAAGGTGATGGTTTGTTCCGAGCCTTCTTTCATAGTGATGATGGCGATACGTTGTCCGCTTTCGGAGGTCACGCTGATGGCGGCACCTTTCCAGCCGTCGCCACCGTCGTCGTGGAGTTGGAAGGTGATGTCGCACTTTTCGCCGACGAGGAGGCTGCGGTAGGTGATGCGGCTGATGCCGGCTTCGTTGGTCACGAATATGGCATATTCATAAAGACCAGGTTCGAGGCTGTTGTCTTCGTATTCCATGTCGGCACCCACTTGGGCATCAGTCAGTTCTGCAATGACCTCGAAGTTGCGGCGGATGGTGACTGAAGTAATAGAAGTAAGGTCGCTTCCGTCGACAGTCTGTGTCGGGTTGGTCCATTGCAGCCTCACGCTACTGAAATTGGCGTTCTCGATAGCTTGCATGTTGGCCACACTGTCGGGACGGCTGAAGTATTCGTCGCCTTGGGGGATGATATGGCCAGTGAATCCGTTGTATGTATTGAAGGCATATTTGGTGGTGTTAAGTGCGCCGATGGGGCACCAGGCATTGTCGCGACCACTCCAGCCCCAGTTGAAGTGGAAGTAGTCGTTCTCGTCGTAGCCATCACAAATGTAGGCATGACCACCTTGGCCATTATCGTCTTGGCCGCTGTAATAAAGCGGGATGCCTTCGTCCAAGCCGCCGTCCTTCAGCATATTGGCCCATTCTTCGTTGCTATAGCCCCAGCCTGGCCACCAGCCGCCACCATAGTTGGTGATGTGGTCGTCGCAGGTGTAGCGGAAATAGTTACGCAACGCATTTGGCACGTCGTCGGAATAAGCACCGCTGCCATGGCCACTGTATTGCATATTGACGGAAATGCCTAGATGATGCAACAGTTGGGCGATGTGATAGTATTCTTCCTCAGTGCTGGTGGAGTCCAAAACCAAAGGCATCAGTTCGAAATGGTATTCGGTCTCGCCGAAGTTGGCATTTTGGTGTTCATAGCCTTGAGGGGTATAGCCGTGCGAACCTGTGCCTTGCTCGGGCCAATCCCAGAATTTCATTACCATGCCCATGGCTGTGGCCACACAACCGGCATAGACATGCCCGCCATTGCCTTCAGGGTCTTCAGGGCATTGGCTGTTCCAAGGGAAGTTTTGGTTCCAGAGGGTCTGGCAGAGAGGCTCCACCACCACGCGGGTTTGGCCATCTCGGTTGAGGCTGCCGTTTGCGGCCAGCGTATGCCATTCGGCCGCGATGTCAGGCGTGGCACTAAGGTTGTGCTCGCGCACATACTGGATTTCTTGGCGGAAACCGTCAAGGGTGAATTGGAAGCCTTCCGAAACGTTGCTCGGGTCGTATTGGCCCGTGGTGGAGTAGGCCAAGATGGGCTTCACGCGGTCGTCGCCAGCGATGATGACGAAGCCTTCGCCGTCTTTGACGTTGAAGACATAATAATCGGTGCCACCACGTTGAAGGTCAACGGCGGCCGAGACCAGATTCAGTTGGATATCAGCGTTTTTCTGGCTGATAGCGGTGGTGCTCAGGAATTTGGCACCCAGTTTTTGGGCCTTCTGTTGGTCGACAGGGCCTGCCATCAAGCTGCCGATGGCAGCGAAGAGGCATAGGGTTAGAAAAAGTTTTTTCATATAATAAGTGTTTTGTGATTGATTCTGAGGGTGCAAAGATAATCGCTTTATTTAAATTAGTTGCAATTGGGCGAAAAAATGTAACTGCTCCTTTGGGTTGTAGCAGGATTCAGAGAACATGTCATCCCAACATTGGGTCGTGTGGTGGCATGGGATATGTGCTTTCTGAAGCCGTCAAATAAGTTTTTGTCTCATGAACCGCCTCCTATAGATTCCCTCTTGCGCACAAGCCTACGTGGGAATGACATAGGAGGCGTGCTTTAACCAAAGAACTTAGTCAACTTTCAGCTTCTTATACCTAAACCGTTTCGGTTCCACATTGCCAAGTCGTTTCATCTTGTTCTCCTCGTATTCCGAGTAGCTGCCCTCGAAAAAGTAGACTTGTGAATTGCCCTCGAAGGCGAGGATGTGGGTGGCCACACGGTCGAGGAACCAGCGGTCGTGGCTGATGATGACGGCACAGCCGGCGAAGTTCTCCAGGCCTTCCTCCAAGGCGCGGAGCGTGTTCACGTCGATGTCATTAGTGGGCTCGTCCAAGAGGAGGACGTTGGCTTCCTGCTTCAGTGTGAGAGCGAGGTGCATACGGTTGCGCTCACCGCCTGACAGTACACCAGCTTTCTTTTGTTGGTCATTGCCACCAAAATTGAAGCGGGAGACGTAGGCGCGTGAGTTCATGCTACGCTTGCCGAGTTGAATGAGTTCATTGCCGCCGCTGATGACTTCCCAAACGGTCTTCTCGGGGTCGATTTCAGCGTGCTGCTGGTCGACATAGCCGATTTTCACCGTCTCACCGACTTCAAAAGTGCCCGAGTCGGGTTGTTCCAAGCCCATGATGAGGCGGAACAAGGTGGTTTTACCTGCACCGTTGGGTCCGATGACACCCACGATGCCACCTTGCGGCAGGCTGAAGTTCAAGTTTTCAAACAAAAGTTTGTCGCCGTATGCCTTGGTGACATCATGTGCTTCAATGACTTTGGTGCCGAGGCGGTCGCCGTTGGGGATGTAGATCTCGAGTTTCTCTTCCTTTTCCTTCACGTCCTCGTTGAGCATCTTCTCATACGATTCCAGACGGGCTTTGCCTTTGGCGTGACGTGCCTTAGGCGCCATGCGCACCCATTCCAGCTCTCTTTCAAGGGTCTTGCGGCGCTTGCTCTCGGTCTTTTCTTCCATAGCGAGGCGCGCAGTCTTTTGGTCGAGCCAAGAGGAGTAGTTGCCCTTCCATGGGATGCCTTCGCCACGGTCGAGTTCGAGAATCCAGCCAGCCACATGATCGAGGAAGTAACGGTCGTGGGTGACGGCGATGACGGTGCCCTTGTATTGCTGTAGGTGACTTTCCAACCATTGGATGCTCTCGGCGTCGAGGTGGTTGGTGGGCTCGTCGAGGAGCAGGATGTCGGGCTCTTGCAGGAGCAGGCGGCAGAGGGCTACGCGGCGGCGCTCGCCTCCCGAGAGGTTACGCACGGGCGTGTCGCCATCGGGACAGTTGAGGGCATCCATGGCGCGTTCTAGCTTGCTGTCGAGTTCCCAAGCGTCGTGTTGCTCGATGAGTTCAGTCAACTCGCCCTGACGGGCAATCAGTTTGTCAAAGTCAGCATCGGGCTCGGCGAATTTGTTGTTGATTTCCTCGTATTCCTTGAGGATGTCGACAATCTCTTGTACACCCTCTTCCACCACTTGGCGGACGGTCTTGTTGTCGTCGAGTTGCGGCTCTTGATCGAGCATCCCGACCGAATAGCCTGGCGAGAAGACCACTTGGCCGTTATAAGATTTCTCCTTGCCCGCGATGATACGCAGCAGGGTCGATTTGCCCGCTCCATTCAAGCCGATGATGCCGATTTTGGCGCCATAGAAGAAGGAGAGGTAGATGTCTTTCAGGATTTGTCTTGAGGGCGGGATGATCTTGCTCACGCCTACCATCGAGAAGATGATTTTTTTGTCGTCGGGGTTTGCCATATTGTGTCGTGTTTTGTAAGCGCAGGGACTTACGTCGCCTGCTTAATATCTGTCGCCCTTACAGGGCTTGGTTCATTGCGTTTTCGAGGAGTTCCGTCGCCTTCCCCCAATCATACACACGGTTAGTGAAATCATATCCTGCCTGGGCGAGGTGTTCAGCCTTGTCTATGTCGGTCAAAAGGGTGATGATGTGTTGGGCCATTTCCTGGGCGTTGCTGCCGACCATGATTTCCTCATTGGGCTTGGCACCCAAAGAAGCGTTGGCCAAGGGCGAGGTGATGGCAGGTAGGCGCATCGACATAGCCTCCAACAGTTTGTTTTGCAGTCCTGTGCCGATACGCATGGGCGCGATGAACACACGGCTTTGGGCGTAAGCATCACGGATGTCGTCGAGCCAACCGCTGACGATGATGCGCTCCGAGGCAGCTTTCTTCACCTTCGGGTCGGGGGAGGCACCTGCAATGTAAAGTTTTACGTCGGGCAATGTCTTCCAAACGATGGGCAAGATCTCGTGACTCAAGTATTCCACGGCGTTCACGTTGGGTGGGTAGCTCATGTTGCCCGTGAAGACGAGGTCGTATTTCTTCTCGCGCTCCATCGGCTTGAAATAGTCATGGTCAACGCCATTGGGGATGATAAGGATTTCGTCGCGCTTCTCATGTGGAAACAGTTCTCTGTCAGGCTCGCTAATGATGCTGCGGACATCGAAATCTTCAAAGATGGCAGCTTCGTAACGTCTAAGGCGTTGGTATTCCATATTGAAAACAGGTCGCATGAACGGGGAGGCAATATCGGCGCGGCGTTTCATTCCGTAGGAGAAAATGTCTTGGTAATCAATGGCTTTCGGAATGTCTTTGTGTCGGATATACTCTGCCGTCCGCAGCAACTGACCGTACAATATGTCGGGCTTGTGCTTGGCGATCACGCTGTCAACCTTTTTCGCAGCCCTGCGGTTGTAGAAATAGCCGCATTGCATGGGCAAGCCCTTAAAAAACGCGCGGGCCAATCCCAAGAGAATCTGCACTTTGTTGATTTTGATAAAGTTGATGGATTGGCAATAGGGTTGCAAGGCTTGGAACGCTTCCTGTTCGCTGACTTTCGGGTTGTCGTTCAACGCGCAGAGGGTGATTTCGTTGTGCTTCGCGAGCTGCTTTATCTGGTTGAAAGCCCGCAACTTATCGCCTTTCTCAAGCGGGTAGGGGATGCGGGGCAGGAGGACAAATATCTTCATCACATCGGATTTGGGGGCAAAGATAAGAGTTTTTGTTGATTAACTACGTTAAATCTTCGATTTGTTTGATTGTTTAATTGTTGACAAAGGACTTGGGACTTAGGACTTGGGACTTAGGACTTAGGACTTTCCTCCGTCCTTCGTCTTTCGTCTTTCGTCTTTCGTCAAAGAAAACTAATCTTACTCCCCGGCCGAATCTGTTCATAAAACATCAACAAACGGGCAATGATTTTACGGTTGTCGTAGGTCTCTTCCACGAGTTTTCGTGCGGCTTGTCCTATCTTTACGGCAATCTGCGGGTTTTCGTCGATGGCGCGGATGGCTTCCACCATCTTGGCCTTGTTCTCGGCGATGATGATGTTGACATCTTCGTCGTAGAGTATGCCTTCCGCCCCCACACGAGTGGTGATGACAGTCTTGCCCATTGCCATGGATTCGATGATCTTGATACGGATGCCGCTACCCGAGAGCAGTGGCACGATGGCCACGTCGTGTTGGGCCACAAACGCTTTGGCGTCAGGCACTTCACCGATGACGTTTACATGGAGGCTCTTCGAGTTGGTGAGCCATTCAGGCATGGAGCGTCCAGCGAGGTGATAGACAAAGTCGGGGACTTTCTCGATAGTCTTGGGCAGCACTTCATCGATGAACCAGCGTATGCCTTCCTCGTTGGGCATCCAGCTCATGGAGCCGATATGATAGAATTTGGGTTTGCCTTCAATCTCAAATTTTGGCGTAAACTGTTCAGGATAAACGCCATACGGGATGTCGATGATGGGTTTGGAGCAGTATTTGCGGAAGAAGGCGGCGTCTTTGCGTGTGATGGCAGCGATGCCATCGACGGTCTCAAGAGCATTGAGCTCATACTCTTTCAAGGTCTTGGCCAAGTGGTTGATATACCAACGTTTGAGGAAAAACTTCGTCTCCTTGGCGATGCGTTCCCAAATCTTGTGTTCTACGTTGTGGGCTCGCAAGACAATCATGGCCTTGCTGTTTTCGCGGATGGTCTCGACGTATGGCGTCATATAAAGCATCTCCAACTGAACCACGTCGAAGTGCTCTTTTTCAAGGACTTGTGCCAGCTTTTTCTTGAACCTTTCAGAGATAAAACGCTCCACATGATACGACTTCTTGGAGAACAGGTTGAAAAAGGCCTTCATGGGACGTACCCTCAAGTCGACTTTGATGAGCTCGATGCCGGTCTGACGTTTGTAGTCGTCGGGAATATCGGAGGCTTTGACATGGTATTTGTCGCTGTTGATCGCCAAGACCTTGACCTGATGCCCTGCATTCAACAGCCCGGTGATGATGCTGTTCATGGCCATGGGACCGCCTTCGGAGGCAGGGTAGGGGGGCTTGTTGCAGAGGAGAAGTATTTTCATGAGTAAAGGGTTTAGTCTGTTGGGTTCGGTCCTTCGACAGGCTCAGGAACCTAAGGTCGTTGAGCTTGTCGAAACGCCGCAACTATCGATTTGTTTGTGTGTTTAATTCAACCTTGGCTTTTTTGCGTTTTTTGAACAATCTTTGGAAAAACTTCTTCCAGCTGTCGCCGTCGAAGAGGGCAGCGTCGGTGGTGGCCTTGAAGGTGAAGAACAGCCCGACGGGCAGCAGCACAAGGGAAGAGAGCCACACACCAAGGAACATGTTGAGGTCACCGAATACGGCCATGCGCTCCGCGATGGTCGAGATGAGGTGATAGATGATGAAGAACACCACGGAGATGACCACGGGAAGGCCCAATCCGCCCTTACGGATGATGCTCCCTAAGGGTGCACCGATGAAGAAGAAAATGATGCACGCGATACTCAAGGTAAATTTCTTGTGCCATTCTTTCTTGTGCTTGTTGATATTCTCGGTTTGATACTTGAAATCGGTTTCGTTGAAGGATACGTTGTCTTTCGCGTTTTGTGCGGTGCCCACGGCCATACCGACGATTTTTTCGCGTTCCTCACCTTCAAATTGCGCCAACAAAGGCCAAGATAGCACGTAGCACGTGTCAACGGCAAGGCTGTCGTTTTCGGCCAAGGCTTGCGGGTCGGTCTGGACATGGGTATGCATCTCGTTGTAGTTGGCCCAACGCCTTGTAAAGCCTTCCGTGAAGTCGTCCTGCCTGCGTTCCTGGCGTTTTTGAAGCGAGTCAAGCGATTGCGAGAGCTGGCGGATGTTCATCATCTGCTGGTACGACTTGTATAGCTCTTCGTCGGAACGGGTCATGTCGAATGAGGCCAGACTGAACTTGATTTGTTCCTGCTTGAATGACATGCGCTCAAAAGGTCGTTTTTCCTTGTAATCGCCCGTGGTGACGTCGGTGTAGTTGTAGCCGTCGAAAAGAGTGAAGATGATGTTGCGCTGGTTGGGACTCATCTCCATCCTGCCCGAATCTGCCGTGATGATTTTGCTGTTGCCCTGGCGCTCGGTATGGTCGTAAATCTTGACACCGTAGATGCTGCTTCCGTCCTTGCCTTTTTTCTCCACGTAAATGACATAGTTGTCGATGTCTTTATAAAACACCCCCTCCTTGATATTGAAAGCCAGCTTTTGCCGTTGCACGTCGGTGAGCAAGGTACGCCATTTGAGCGTGGCAATGGGAATCACGCTGTTGGAGATAAAGAAAGCCAATACACTGGTAATCAATGAAAAATAGAGCAATGGACGCATGGAACGCCACATGGAGATGCCCGAGGCTTTCATGGCCACCAGCTCATAATGTTCACCAAGGTTGCCAAAACACATCAACAAGGCCAACAGCAATGCCAAAGGCAAAGACATGGGGATGGCGGTGATGGAAGTGTAAAACAGGAGTTCGGCTATAATCTTGAACTCCAATCCCTTACCGACCAAATCGTCCACATAGAGCCAAACGAATTGCATCACCCAAATAAACACCACGATGAAAAAGGTGAGTATGAAGGTGCCAAAAAATGACTTGATGATATAGCGGTAAAGTTTCTTCATTCAAGATAAATAACGCTGCAAAGGTAGAAAAATTCTATTTTTGCAGAAAAAATACACGCATCATGAACCAACTTGATTACTTTAAAGGCCTTAACATAGCCATCACCATCAGCGCCAAAGACGGCGAGATTCTATACCAAAACGACAGCTCCATCGAAGTGAACGGCGACGCCCGTGGCCGTGACCTCATGAAATGCCACAACGAACGTTCGCAGCAAATCATCCGCCATCTGCTTGACGATGCAGCCACTAATGTCTATACGATTTCAAAGAAAGGCAAGAAGAAGTTGATTTACCAAACACCTTGGTACGAGGACGATGCCAAGCAAGTCGTCGGTGGCCTCATCGAGTTCTCCATCATTCTGCCGGAGGATATGCCGCATTACGATAGAGGGTGATGCGCTGCCGCTTTGCGTCATTGCGAGGAGGAACGACGAAGCAATCCAGACATTAGTTTTACCGTCTGGATTGCTTCGCTTTGCTCGCAATGACGCTAACGCGTCTAATTACTTGGTAACCAGATTATAAGTATCCTGCGCGATAACAAATTCCTCATCAGTCGGATACACCACCACAGTGACCTTGGAGTTAGGCAGAGAGATGACGCCAGCGTCGCCGATGGTTTCCTTGTTCATCGTCGGGTCGAACTCGATGCCGAGACCTTCCATGTTTTCGAGGATGGCTTCACGCATGAACCAGGCGTTCTCGCCGATGCCGCCGGTCATCACGATGATGTCGGCACCGTTCATCACGGCCATGTAGGCACCGATGTACTTCTTCACGCGGTGGGCGAAC
>DAIOUZ010000059.1:0-4183 GCA_036759285.1 Candidatus Limiplasma sp.
TAAACACAATCAACAAGGTAAGTCATAAATCTAGAATTATACGACAATCCCTATAATAACCGAAAATAATAAATGTATCCTATAGGGAAGAAGCCACCCTTATGGATGGTTGGTTTAACATATTGAAGTACAGTATCTTAAAATAAAATTCAGCCGTTTTCAACATTTTTTTCAAAAACGGCTAAATTTTTCTCAAATAGGAAATGCCTAGTCCCCTCTATTTTTTCCTCTTTCTGTATTTCTGATTCCTGTCATTGGGCTTTTCCGGAATAGTCATTTCCAAAACACCCATATCCAGAAGAGATTGAATGTATTTCTTTCGGGTTCTAGTCTGATTAGAAACGCCTATTCTGTCCAATATTTCTTGTGCAGTTCTCGGTATGGAACAGAAATTCACAATATCTTTTTGCGAGCTTGTTAATGAGGATTTTAAGCGTTTTTCTTGGTTCGTTTCTTGGTTCGTTTCTTGGTTCGTTTCTTGGTGCTCAACTTGGTGCTCGACTTGGTGCGCTTTTTGGTTATCTTCTTGGTCATTCGCCCCAGACTCTCTCTTAATGACAATCACAAATTCATGGATCCTTTCTTCGTTCTTGAACGTCACATCGAGGCCCGCTTCCAAGGCTCTCAGAATGCCACTACCTGCGCCAGTATAAGGTAAGAGGAAATTAGCATTGGTAAACAAGAACTGATTGCGTGGCATAGAGGTGCCTTTCACAATGTCACACCTTGGTCACTTCGCCATGGTCTCGTAATTCCAATATTTCTTGCTCTGTCATACAATTCGGATTTCTTTTTCAGCCCACAAAGTTACAACTTTTCTCCAACTTTCATAGTCTTTCTCCTAGTCTATACATCACTTCATGGAAAGCTGTATTTGTGCATCTGCAAAAGATATGCTTTTGCGTCGCTTTGCCCACAAATCCTCACACATGCCGAACCTCAACCAAGTAAAACAACGGACAGCAAGCCGCCCTTTTGTTTGGGAGGCAAAGCGTAAAATTTTCCGTAGTTGATTATTCCATTTAGGATTGCGACATTATCGGCGATAAAATCCACGATTTGTCGCCGATTTTCTTCATTTCGATTTCGTTTTTCCGTTTTTGAGCCATTTTTGTCGGACTCTTCCTCTTCCTTCGCAGCAATCAGTTTTAAAACTAAATGCATCTGATTTTTTCCATTCTCTTTCTGTACATTTCGTAATTCTTTTTCTCGAAAAAAGATTTATCTCCGTCTCTTCTTTTTTCACCTATTTGTAATTTTTTTCTATCTTTGTACCCTTACAAAAAAGAAAGCCCAAAGCACATATTAACGCAAATAAAACATGGCAAGAATATACGACAATATAGACACCAAGTTTTCCGAAGGGTTGCAAGGTATTATCACTAATATCGGCGTAAAACGAGTGGATTTCTGCGTGGGTTATTTCAATCTTAGGGGCTGGAATATCGTGGTCGACCAAATAGATACCCTCGAAGGAGATTATGTTTACGAAAACGATGATAGAGTTTTCCGTAAATGCCGCTTGTTGATAGGCATGCATCGACCCGCCGAAGAATTGATTCGGGAATTGTATTCTGGAAAGACCTTGCCTGACCCCAACTATGTTGCCCAATGCAAGTTGGAAATAGCTCGCGACTTCAAGAGACAACTGCAACTGGGCTTGCCGACCAAACAGGATGAATTCACCCTGCGTCGCCTTTCCGCTCAAATGAAGGACGAAAAGGTGTGTGTAAAGTTGTACCTCCGTGAACCACTTCATGCCAAGTTGTATCTTGCGCATCGGCCAGACGACAACTTCAACAAGATACAAGCCATCATGGGAAGCAGCAATCTGACCTACTCTGGCTTGACCAAACAAGGCGAGTTGAATGCCGAGTTTGGCGATAGCGACAGCGCTGAAAAACTGTCTCGTTGGTTTGATGACCGTTGGGAAGACAAGTTCTGCTTGGATATTACCAAAGAACTCATCGAAATCATTGATAACAGTTGGGCAGGAGAAAAGATAATCCCTCCTTATTATATCTATCTGAAGACGGCTTACCATCTTAGCGAAGAGGCTCGTTTGGGCATCAAGGAGTTCAGCATTCCTCAGGAGTTCAAAAGCTCATTGTTCGATTTCCAGCAAACCGCTGTCAAAATTGCGGCACGACACCTGAACAACGACAAACGTGGTGGTGCCATGATTGGCGATGTGGTCGGCTTGGGAAAGACCATTACCGCTTGTGCTATTGCCAAAATGTACGAAAACAGTTTCGGGAGCAACACTTTGATTATTTGTCCAGCTAACTTGCAGGAAATGTGGACTAAATATCGCAACCAATACGATTTGAAGGCGGACATTATGTCGATGGCCAAACAGATTGATGTTGACAACGCCCGCTATTATCGTTTGATTATCGTTGATGAAAGCCACAATCTGCGCAACAATCAGGGCGTCCGCTACAAGAACATTAAAAGTCTCATTCAAAAGCAGGATTGCAAGGTACTTTTGCTCACGGCTACACCTTACAACAAGCACTATAGTGATTTGAGCAACCAACTTCGTTTGTTCCTTGATGATGATGCTGACCTGGGCATCCGCCCCGAAGCCTATATCCGACAATTAGGCGGTGAGAGGAAATTCAACGAGAAGCACGAAGACTTTATTAGAAGCATCAAGGCTTTTGAGCGAAGCGAATGTCAGGAGGATTGGCAGGAACTGATGAAACTGTTTTTGGTGCGCCGCACTCGTACTTTCATCAAAGAGAACTATGCCAAGACTGACCCAAGCAACGGCCGCAAGTATTTGGAGTTTAAGGACGGACATAAATCCTATTTCCCCGACCGTATTCCAAAGGCCATCAAATTCAAGACGGTGGCAGGCGACCAATACAGCCGCTTGTATTCCGAAAGCATGATTGCTATGATGGAGAGCCTGGAGTTGCCGCGCTATGGCTTGATACATTATTTGGACGAGAAAAAAGCCGAAGAAGCCTCCAAGTTCGAGAAGAACATCATCGAAAACTTATCTCGTGCCGGAGCACGGATGATGGGTTTCTGCAAAAGCACCTTCTTTAAGCGTATCGACAGCAGCGGCTTCTCTTTCCTGCTCACCATCTTCCGCCATATCTTGCGCAATGCTGTTTTCATTTATGCCATCGAAAGCAAACTCCCTCTGCCCATTGGAGATGAAAACACTTTCCCCGAGGATTATTTGGATGACGCCGACATCAACGACATCTTTGAGCATGACAATGATGAGGAAGAACGCGCCTCTGGTGACGACCTTATCCAAATTCCCAACGACATGAAGGTATATATGCAAAAGGCAGAGGAGTATTACAACAGCCTGGTTGGGAAGAACAATGTCCAATGGATTGATTCAAAGTATTTCAAGCGGACACTGAAACAAAAACTTAACAAGGACTGTGAAACCTTAATCAAGATGATCAATTTGTGCGGCGACTGGAATCCAAAAACCGACCAGAAATTGGATGAGTTGGAAGACTTGATTAACAAGACGCACAAAGGCGAGAAAGTAATCGTCTTCACCCAATATTCCGACACGGCCAACTATGTCTATCATCAGTTGAAAAAGCGTGGCTTGACACAAATCGACAAAGCTACAGGCAACTCGCAGAATCCCACAGCCATTGTCGACCGTTTTTCACCAATTAGCAACAAGGCCGATGTGTCGAAGGAAAACGAATTGAGAGTGCTTATCGCAACAGATGTGCTCAGTGAAGGTCAGAACTTGCAGGATGCGCATGTCATTGTCAACTATGATTTGCCTTGGGCTATCATTCGACTGATTCAACGCGCCGGTCGTGTTGACCGTATTGACCAAAACTCTGAACAAATCTACTGCTATTCGTTCTTCCCTGCTGACAAGGTGGAAGAGATTATCCGCTTGCGCCGTAGGTTGAACGACCGCATCAATGAAAACGCCCATATTGTCGGTAGTGATGAAGTCTTCTTTGAAGGCAACGAGCAAAACCTGCGCGACATGTACAACGAAAAGAGCGGAAGTTTGGACGAGGATGAAGACGATGCCGAAGTTGACCTTGGGTCGCAGGCGTGGCAGATTTGGAAAAATGCCACCGATGCCAATCCCAAGTTGAAACAGATTATCCCAGAGTTGAGCAACATCGTCTATTCCACCAAGGCTGCAGCTATGTCCACCACAGTTACTCTAACTGATTCC
>DAIOUZ010000059.1:4193-9768 GCA_036759285.1 Candidatus Limiplasma sp.
ATCGAATGGAATGGAAGATGGTGTAATTACATACGCAAGAACCTACAACGACTTTGACGTGCTTTCATGGTATAACTCCAAGGGCGAAATGGTGAGCCAATCGCAGAAGCGCATCCTTCAAGCTATGGCTTGTACCATCGACGAGCCTCGTTTAGAGCCGCAGGACAACCACCTAGAGCTGGTTGACAAGGCTGTCACAAGCATCAGAACCGAGAACACCAATGTCGGCGGCATCCTTGGCAGCCGTTTCAGCACCAAACGCCGAATTTACGAATTGCTGAATCATTACTACGAGCAACCCGATGACATCTTCAACCAAGACAAGAAAGAGTTTCTGAAGTTTGCCATTGACCAGATATACAACTATCCTTTGCTCGAAAACTCCAAGTTCATTCTCGGTCGTATGTTGCGCAACAGTTCACAAGACGATATTGTGGACACAGTCGTCGAGATGTACAAGAATGGCAACCTATGTCGCGTTGATGAAGACAAGACCAAGCACAAAGACCCTGTCATCATTTGTTCGATGGGACTGAAAGCGGAGAGTTGATGTTTAACCTTCTTATTTGTTTCGCAAAATGGACAATACGATAGCAATTGCAGATTCCAACTTGATAGGACAAGTCAGCAATCACCTTTTTGAAGGCGTGTCTGAAATCATTGACAATTCCATGCGGCAGGTGGCCGTCTATGTCAATGCGCAATCAAGTATGACGTTTTGGAATGTGGGAAAGTTCATCATCGACGACATGGATTACCAGACCTATTCGGCCTACGGTCAAAAGATTCTTGCGACACTGTCGCAAAGATTGATGGAACGTTATGGTAAAGGTTATACCTATTCCGCGCTGACAAGAATGATGAAGGTTGCCCGCATT
Organism: Candidatus Limiplasma sp.; assembly: GCA_036759285.1. Classification (GTDB taxonomy): domain Bacteria; phylum Bacteroidota; class Bacteroidia; order Bacteroidales; family F082; genus Limimorpha. The sequence goes on from DAIOUZ010000059.1 coordinate 5,072, forward strand.
TATAATGACAAGGAAATGTTTGCGATGTTGTCGCAAACATTAAGCTGGAGCCATTTCATTGAACTCATCACCATTGAAGATGCAACGAAACGTTTGTATTACCAACAAATGGGCATTGCAGAGCATTGGAGTGTCAAGCAACTACGCGACAAACAGGATGGAATGGCATACGAGCGTTCGATCATTGCAGCCAAGCCAAATGACGAAATCACCAATGCCCTTAAACGGATTACTCCACAACACGCAGAACCCGATGTCGTGTTGAAGAGTTCGTATGTCCTTGATTTTCTAGGGTTAAGCGGTTATTACTCTGAAGATGAACTTGAGAATGCCATAGCCAAGCAATTGGAGAGCTTTATCCTGGAATTGGGACAAGGTTTTGCTTTCCTTGAACGACAAAAGCGTTTTACAATCGATGGCACGGACTATTATCTTGATTTGCTGTTTTATCACAGAAAACTGAAATGCTTGGTTGCCATAGATTTGAAATTAGGCAAATTCAAGCCGCAATACAAAGGCCAGATGGAGCTTTACCTGAAGTATTTGCAGAAATACGACATGCAACCTGACGAAAATCCGCCCATTGGTTTACTGCTTTGCAGTGAAGGCAACACTGAACATATTGAACTCCTCATGTTGGACGAGGACAATATCAGAGTCGGACAATACACAACATGGCTGCCCGACAAACAGTGGTTCATCGATAAACTGAACCGTTCCATCTTGATTGCACAAGAATACAGGAAAGAGAAATCATGAAGTTTGCAAAACACGTTTGAAGCATGAACAGAAGAACATTCAACGAACACCTTTCGGACGGCAATTTCCACGAGCTGTTCATTACGGAAATGGGCTGGAACAATCCACAAGGGCAAACGCTCTTCGACATCACCGTGGATGAAACCTCATTCGATTTCTATTTGATTGCAGAGCGCAGTGGCTTTCAAGTGCTCACTTGTCTCGTGGATGTGGTTCCCACTTCCTCGTTTTGCAAGAAACTCGACACACGTTTGCGCCGCTCCGCCAACGACTATATCTGCATCTTTATGCAAAAAGGCACATGCCATCATCTGTGGGCAGTGCCAGTAAAGAAAGTGGAGAAGCGCGACATTGTGATTGTGGAATATGCCAGCGCACAAGCCGCCGATTTCCTGTTTGAGAAAATGGAAGGCTTGTCGTTCGGTTTGGACGAGCGCACCACCATCATGGATGTCGTGGAACGGGTGCAAGCCGCTTTTGTCGTCAATTCGGAGAAGATCACCAAGGATTTCTATGCCGGATTCAAGAAAGAGCATACCAATTTTGCCAAGTTCATTTCAGGCATTGACGACCAGATTGCCGATAAGGACAACCGCAACAAGCAATGGTACACTTCGGTAATGCTCAACCGTTTGATGTTCTGCTATTTCATACAAAAGAAAGGCTTCTTGGATGGTGATGTGGACTATCTGCGCCACAAACTGGAATGGACGCAACAAGAACGGGGAGAGAACCGCTTTTTCAGCAGTTTCTACAAAGGTTTTCTGACAACCCTGTTTCATGGCGGATTGAACGCACCCAAGCACGATCGCGGCTTTGAGGATGTCTATGGCCGGATTCCCTATCTCAACGGTGGCATGTTCGATGTGCATCAGTTGGAACAAGACTATGCCGGTCTCGACATTGCCGACGATGCCTTCATTAGTCTATTCAACTTCTTCGACAAATGGCATTGGCATCTCGACGACCGCCTGACAGCGACAGGCAAAGACATCAACCCCGATGTGCTGGGTTACATCTTCGAGCAATACATCAACGACCGCGCCCAGATGGGAGCCTACTACACCAAGGAGGACATCACCGAATACATCGGCCGCAATACCATTGTGCCTTACCTGATGGAGGCCACGCGCAAGCATGATGAAAAGCCATTCAAGCCCAATGGCGCAGTGTGGCAATACCTCAAAGAGAGCAGCGACCGCTACATCTTCGATGCTGTAAAGAAAGGCGCTGGTTTGGCGATTCCCGAAGAGATTGCCGTTGGTATCGATACCACAAAGCCCAACCTGCTTGAACGTCGCTCCCATTGGAACGACCGCACGCCTGAAGCGTTTGCCTTGCCCACCGAGATTTGGCGCGAGACCATCGAACGCCTCAATCGCTACAACGACATCAAAGCAAAAATCGAAAACGGTCAGGTTGTCGAAATTAACGACTTCATCACCTACAATCTCGACATCCGCCAATTTGTGGCAGATTTCCTGAACACCACCAAAGACCATCTGTTCATCAAGCATTTCTACGCCGAATTGCAGAAGGTGACCGTTCTCGACCCCACTTGTGGTTCAGGTGCATTCCTCTTTGCTGCGCTCAACATCTTGGAGCCTTTGTATGAGGTTTGTATCGGTCGTATGCAGGAGTTCCGTGAGCAGAACCCCAATCTGTTTAAGGATGAGTTGCAGGAGATCGAGCACAAATACCGCAGCAACATCCAATACTTCATCTACAAGAGCATTATCTTACGCAATCTATATGGCGTGGATATTATGGTGGAAGCCACCGAGATTGCCAAGTTGCGACTCTTCCTGAAGATGGTTGCCGTGGTGGAGGTTGACAAGCGCCAACCCAATTTGGGGCTTGACCCTTTGCCCGACATCGATTTCAACATCCGTTGTGGCAACACTCTTGTGGGTTATGCCACCAAAGCGGAATTGGAAAGCGACCTAAGTTTTGCCCGTGACATATTGGAAGAGTTAGCCAATCAGGAATTAAAGCAAAAGTTGGAAGATGAGATGGACAAGGTGTCGCACACCTATGAAATGTTCAAGCATATCCAACTTACCCAAGGCGATGATATGGTGGCTTTCAAGAAGGCAAAAAGCGAGCTGAAAACCCGTTTGAGTGCCTTGAACGACTTGCTCAATCGCCGTTTGTTTTTGGCCGCCGCAGATACCAATTACGATGCTTGGCTCTTGTCGCACCAACCGTTCCACTGGCTTGCCGAGTTTTACGAGATTATCAACGGAGACGGTGGCTTTGATGTGATTATTGGAAATCCACCGTATGTGGAGTGTAATAATATTGATTACACAATTAGTTTTACAGAATCATCATACTCTAATTTGTACGCATATTGTTTAGAAAGATGTTCTCAATTTGAGAATGAACAATCGTTTTGTGGAATAATCGTCCCAATGAGTGTTACTTCCATTCGAGAATATTCAAATATCCGTCATTGTCTGATAAATGAACATCATCGCTTATATTTCACAAACCATTCCATAAGGCCGCAATCATTGTTTACAGGGGTTTCTCAAAGGGTGTCTATTATTATAATGAATAATGCATCTACTGATACAGTTTTATATACGACAAACTATCTTCGAACTAAACATCAACCAAATTTGTTTAAGACCTTGAAATATCAAAAGGCTGTTTTTGATAATAATAGAGGTGACATTATCCCAAAAATAGGAGATTCTGTTTTTTCATCGATATTTTCAAAAATACATTCCAAGAAAAAGGATATTATGATGCATTACAAAGCTAGTTCTTCTGAGCGTTTATATTTCAAAGATTATGGAGAGACATATTGGGTTTTCCCTTTCAATTTTGATCCTTGCTTAACACCAGTAAAATCATATAAGACGTTGTCTTTTGATATAAATGTGATAGATGAGATATTTTCAGTGCTTAACTCATCAACATTCTACATTTTTCATACTGCAATTTCTGATTGTTGGCACTTGGGTACTTGGCATCTTTCAGAGTTTCCCATCAGTATTGAGGATGTTCAAGTTCCAATATCTACAAAACTTGCTAATTCGATGAAGGATAATAGGATTATTCGATTTGACAAACGGGCAGGTGGTGATATTTATGAGTATAAAATATTTAAATCCAAGCCCATCATCGACGAGATAGACAAGGTGTTGGCAAAGCATTATGGTTTCACGGAAGAGGAGTTGGATTTCATCATCAATTACGACATTAAGTATCGCATGGGGGATGAGTTGAATGAGGAATAAGTAAAAATGCATATATTATGGCTATTTATCTTAAAAAGGCAATTTTTGTGAATCGAGCACCGTTTGACAATTTGGAGCTTGAATTTGATGAAAAAAGTATCAACGTTTTGACCGCAATTAATGGAAAAGGAAAAACCACAATCCTTTCCTATATAGTTGATGCTTTTTACGAACTTGCGAAACGTCATTATGCTAATGAGTTTGAAGGGAAAGAAGGCAAGTTTTATAGAGTGTCTTCTTCTATGTACAACCAAGATTCATCAAAACCATCTTTTGTTTATTTACGGTTTTCCAATGGCGACAAAACAGCGGATTATATTGAAATTAGAAATAAGTTTTCAGAATCTGAATATAATAGTTCAATAAAGATTGAGAACAAAGTCCCTTTCGGTGTACTTTTACAAAAAACTAAAAAACAAGACTATTTGAAATACTGGCACATTGATTCAGACTCCTTTGTGTCATCTGTATTTGAGAATAATCTATTAACATCTTTTCCCTCGTATCGTTATGAATTACCATCTTATTTAGGTGATTCGTATAAAGTTGATGTGGATTATAGTAAAGATAACGGTTTTACAGGTTACCTCCCAAATCCTATTGAAGTTGTCACTGGAATGCGGCAAATTGCTAATTGGATAATGGATGTTGTTTTGGATTGGGAATTGTACAAAACAACAAATAATGTTG
>DAIOUZ010000059.1:9778-11086 GCA_036759285.1 Candidatus Limiplasma sp.
GAATTGCCAACAGGAGAAACACGGTTTATTGACACTACTCCTGAATATAATATTTGGAGAAATCTTACTTTAATTATCAGCAATACATTGTCCGGTAAACAACAGAAAGGGATTAGATTGGGCATTGGTCGTAGAAGTAATTCGGGAAGTCGTGTTTCTGTTGTTTCTGATAACAATGGAGAAATCACAACAGTTTCTCCAAATCTGTTTTGTCTATCTTCCGGAGAGAAAGCGTTGTTATGTTGTTTCGGAGAATTGTTAAGGCAAGCCGACAAAATCCATCCTAATATACTATTAGAAAATGTACAGGGAATTGTTATAATTGATGAGATCGACAAACATCTTCACATAAAGCTACAAAAGGAAATCCTTCCGAAACTATTGAATTTATTCCCAAACGTGCAGTTTATAGTTAGTTCTCATTCGCCGTTTCTGAATATGGGTTTAGCTGATGCTTCTATGGAAAGAAGTCAAATTATCGATCTGGATAATGGCGGAATTGTTTGTACTCCAACCAACAATGATCTATATCAGGAAGTTTATGAATTGATGATTGATGAGAATAATCGTTTTGCAAACCAGTTAAAAGATTTGGAGAAAGAATTATTAGATGTTCAAAAACCGATTATTATTACTGAGGGAAAAACAGATATTAAACATATTTTAAAAGCAAAAGAAAAACTCGGGTTAGACGATATTGATTTTGGAGTTATTGATGAAGCGAAGCAACCTGAAGGAGATGCAAATTTGGAAAGTTTATTAGTTCAGCTGGGAAAAGTTGCCAGACCAAACAAAATCATTGGTGTTTTTGACCGTGATAATGATAGTATTATTAAAAAAGTCGAAGTTGCGGAACAAAAAATTCGAGATTTTGGCAATAATGTATATGCTTTTTGTATCCCTATTCCAGAATCACGCTATAATCAGGGTCAAAAAAAGATATCTATTGAGTATTTGTATTCTGATGATGAAATAAAAACTACATTGGAGAATGGATGTCGTTTGTTTTTTGGCACAGAATTTACAAAACACTCAATGCGTCATAATTCAGAAAACCTAACTTTAGCTTTGCCTAAGGGGAAAGGGGAAGATAAAGTAATTGAGAACAATGGTGGACAAGCCGTTTATGATGAAGATGATAATAATCGTCTTGCAAAAAAGGATGATTTTGCGGAAGCTATTAAAAATGAAAAAATAGTTATTAACGATGAAAGTTGGAGAAATTTTACTCCAATTTTCGATACTATTCGAGGAATTATACAAAAAGAATAGAAATCTGTCAATAATCTGGATGATTAATGATGTTGA
>DAIOUZ010000059.1:11096-16494 GCA_036759285.1 Candidatus Limiplasma sp.
CGACAAAAGATTAATAACGTATGATCAAGGAATTGGAAGAAGCACGAGACTACCTCGGTAACAAAGACTTATTAAAGCAGCCAATAACAGCTTTCCTGGCCTCAAACACGATTTCGTCGGAAACCGTGTTGCGCTGTTATGACTGGGCAACTGAAATATGCCGTCAGGGGCTTTGTGTGGTCAGTGGTTTCAGTTCCAAGTTGGAGAAAGATGTGCTGCATTTCCTGTTGAAAGGAAAGCAACCCATCATCATGGTGTTGGCGCGGCAGATGTATAAGGTTGTTCCTACGGATTTGAAAGAGGCGTTAGAGCAGAACCGTTTGCTCATCATTTCCTCCTCACAGGCGGTCAGGCAGTCAAGAACAACGGCATTGGCTCGAAACAGATATGTTTGCGAGATGGCAGATGAAATCATATTAGTAGGAGCTGCCGAAGGAAATAGTCTTTTTGAGCTGACGGAACAGTATAAGGAAAAGATAGTTCCCTTTTGATTTTGCTCCGTTGTGCGATATTTTAGAAAGCTTTCCTCATCCCAAACATCCACCCAAACAACCCCGCCGTAGAAAACGCCTCATCCCAACACCCATGTGCCAACTCGGGATAAGTGACAAGGATGGCATCCCCGTTGCCATCCTTTTATAGTGCATCATACATTTGTATGCTCCACGACGACACCCGAATAAAAAAACGATAAAAAACATTTCATAAACAAAAAAAACTCTATTTTTGCAAAAATTATGCAATTAAAACATAATGTTTGTAAAACATAATAATTATGGAATTTGTCGACAGAAAAACCGAAACAGAGCACCTAACTCGCATCTTGAATGGCGAATCGCCTTGTCTTGTCATCGTTAGGGGAAGAAGACGGCTGGGTAAATCCACCTTGATAAAACGTGTTTTGACGGAAAATGACATTTATTATGAGGCCGACAAAACCGACGCTTCTAACCAACGCAGTCTGTTGGCCAATGTAGCGTCGCTTGCCTTCTCCGGATTGGATGCCGCCAACTATCCCACTTGGGAAGCCCTTTTTCTGGCTATTAATTATAGGGTTGAAAGGAAAATCACGCTTTGTTTGGATGAGTTTCCATATTTGGCAAAAATCAGCCCCGAACTGCCATCAGTGATACAGAAACTGTTGGATGGCGGAAACCTGAAATACAATATCATCCTTTGCGGGTCTTCACAAACCATGATGTACGACCTCCTTTACGACGAGTCATCGCCATTATATGGCCGTTCGGACTCGGATTTCAAACTGAATCCGATAAGATTGCCATTTCTTCAGCAAGCACTTCGGTTGAACGCCATCGAGACCATCGAAGAATATGCCTTATGGGGTGGCGTGCCTCGCTATTGGGTCTTGCGCGAGAAAAGCGGTGACAAAGACAAGGCGCTGAGGGAAAATGTATTGTCATCGCAAGGTATTCTATACGAAGAGCCCCAAAGACTTTTCAATGATGACGTAAACGACATTGTGAAAGTATCAACCATAATGTCGATGATAGGAAAGGGTGCGACAAGATTAAAAGAAATCGCTGCGCGATGCGAGGAGCCGGCCACCAATCTTTCCCGTCCAATAGCGAAACTTATCGATTTGGGATACATTGAACGCGACATCCCTTTCGGAGAATCCACGAAAAGCACAAAGCGCAGTTTGTATCGGATTGCCGACCCGTTTTTGAGTTTTCACTTCCGTTTTGTGGCTCCGATGAGATCTTTTATTGAATTGGAACGCTATGCCCCTGTTGACGCGATATTGAACGACCAACTATCAAGCCATATCGGCGGCTGGTGGGAAAAAATATGCCGTGATGCGGTAACGGGCAACATGATTGACGGTGTTATTTATGGTGAGGCGCGACGTTGGTGGGGAAGCATTTTGATTGATGGCAAGCCACAAGACATCGAGCTTGATGTGGTTGCCGAATCCATCGACAAAAAGACCATCCTTATCGGTGAATGTAAATGGACCGTATCCGAAAACGCACGCCAAATGACCTCGAGACTAAAAAACATAGCCGAGCATCTGCATTTTACCCAAGACAAAAAGGTGGTCATAAAACTATTCCTGAAAAACACACCAGAAGAGCCTCAAGGCAATCACTTGCTTGCTGAGGATGTCATAGGATTGTATTCTTAATTCCATAACATCAACTAAAGCGTTTCATATTTCCTCTTCCCAAACAACCACCCAAACAATCCCGCCGTAGAAAACGCCTCATCCCAACAACCATGCGCTAATTCGGGATAAGTGACAAGGATGGGTTCCTCGTTGCCAACCTCTCGCAAAGCATTATACATTTGTATGCTCCGTGAAGGCATGACTATCCCATCTTGCAGGCCGTGAAAGATATAAATGGGAACGTCTTTCATTGCCTCGGCACAGGCGGGGTCTCCCCCACCACAGATGGGAATGGCTGCCGCAAATTTCTCCGGCCAACGTTGCAAGGCGTCCCAAGTGCCAAAGCCACCCATCGAGATGCCACAGATGTAAACACGCGTCGAATCGACGGCACCACAAGCAGTGAGGCTGTCCAGCACGGCCATCACACCACGCAACTCGGCAGTAGGAACGCTGTCCATCGTGTGCTCAGGCAGACTCCAATCGGTATTCACCCAACGTCTTTCGTTTGGGCACTGAGGAACCATCAACAAGAAAGGATAACGGCTTGTTATTGTATCATCAAGGAAATACTTGATGCAATGCTTCAACTGCATATAATTGTCATTGCCGCGTTCTCCTGCGCCGTGCAGGAAGATGACCAAGGGCAAGGCTTCTGTCATCGTATCGGCTTTCTGCGAGCGATAGATCCGATAAAGAAGCGTGTCGTTGCCTTCGATATGAAGATGCGCTTCAAACAGGCTTGTATCAGGGAGTTGTTCTATTAAAAGCTCGTTTTCCTGAGCCTCCAATAGATGGACAGCCATTATAGTCAGCAGTATTATGAGAATATGTTTCATTACAAAATCGTTTTTCTAGCAAAAGAACTCTTTTTCAATACATCAATCCAAAAGCCCATAGCGGAACTATACCTTTCGACCCATATTCAATATCATCCTTTACGACAATGCCGTTTTCCACGTCCTCAATTTGCTTGCGACCTTTCTTCTTGCCCCCAACTTCAAAAGTATAATCGCCTATTTGAAAATCACTTACGGAAGATGTCGTCACCGGATCAGTGACACGAGCAAGTGTGTAAAACGCCGTCTCGCGCTCGTTGCCAATATCGGTGTTGCCGCCTGCAATGGCATACATCAGATTTGTATTGTTGAGATACACCTTATCCACTTTGCCCAGCAAACGAATCCCTGTAATGTCACTCCGCAACTGGTTAATCAAGCCAGCCTTTTCCAAATAGAAAAACAAATCACCCACATCATTGCGGCTGATACCCAAATCAGCGGCTATCGCACTCATATTAGGCTTAAATGGAACACTTTGTGCGATAATGTAAAGCAAAGTTTTGAGTTTTCGCGCCACACCCATACTCAAACCAGCAAACATCGGTATGTCGTTTTCCACAGTTTGCAACATTACGCCATTAAGCAACTGCAAGTAATTGCCCTTCATGAAAAACGGATAATAGCCCGTCTGCACGTATGATTTCCACGCAGGTAACGGCTGCAAATCAGAATGCGGAAAACGGATATTGTTTTGAATCAAGTCCTCAAGCTTATGTACAGGAACTACAATGTTGTGTTTCAATTGTAAGTATTCACGAAACGACAAGCCATACATATAATACTGTAGTTTCCTCCGCGACAGGTCTGCCCCGCCCTGCTCCAAATCCAAGATACTTGAACCAGTATAAATCACTTGCAACCGAGGCAACGAATCATAAATGTTCTTTATCTCCTGCGACCAATTCTTGTATTTATGTATCTCATCAATATAGAGATGTCGACCACCATTCTTGTAAAATTCAAAAGCAAGGTCGAAAAGTGTGTGTTGGGTGAAATAGATGTTGTCAGCATATACGAACAGGGTATCCTCCAATGCATTATATCGCTTGATATGCTGCAAAAGCATAGTGGTCTTGCCCACACCTCGAGCACCAAGAATGGCAATCAATTGGGCTTCCCTCCACATTTTTAATTTGATGCGGCAAAAATAATAAAAATGCACCAAATTTGGTGCATTTTTATTCAATTTTTGCACTTTTTTTGGTGCATTTTCCGTTTTTAATCGGGTATAAACTTGTAAATCAAGCCTGTGCCGTAGGAGCACCCATCGAGAAGGGGGCGATGCCGCCACCATCGTTGATGGGGCCGAACTGCTGCTCGTATTTGGCGATGTTGTCGGCCAGAGCCTTGTACAAACGCTTGGCATTCAAGGGATTCATAATCACTCTTGAGCGAACCTTGGCCTTGGGTGTGCCAGGCATCATCTGAGCGAAGTCGACGATGAATTCGTTGGGTGAGTGGGTGATGATGGCCAGATTAGAGTATTTGCCCTCGGCCACCTCGTCGCTGATTTCGATATTCAGTTGGTTTTTCTGATTGTTTTCCATGATGTTTTCTATTTAAAAAGCGGGGACAGCCATGGGCCGTCCCCGCTCAGTTCAACATTTGTTAGAGAGCGGCCTTTTCTTGCAACTCCTCGTACTCATCACGAGAACCCACAATCAAGTCCTCATACTCGCGCAGACCTGTACCAGCAGGAATCTTGTGACCGACAATCACATTCTCCTTCATGCCGAGCAGGTAGTCGCTCTTGGCAGAGATGGCAGCGTTGGTCAACACCTTGGTGGTCTCCTGGAAGGAGGCAGCCGAGATGAAGCTGTCAGTAGCCAATGCAGCGCGGGTGATACCTTGCAGCACTTGGGTAGCCGTAGCAGGACGTGCGGGACGCACTGTCGGCAGGGTCAAGTCCTTACGTTTCAGTGCAGATTCTTCCTCGCGCAGCTTCATGGCCGAAACGATTTCGCCCTTCTGCAGCTTGTCGGAAGCACCATTGTCTTCCACAAAGAACTTGCCGTAGATGTCGTCGTTTTCCTCTTGGAAGGTCAGCTTGTTGACCAGCTCACCTTGCAGGAAGCGCGTGTCACCTGGGTCGATGATTTCGACCTTACGCATCATCTGACGCACGATGACCTCAAAGTGCTTGTCGTTGATGACCACACCTTGCTGACGGTACACGCTCTGTGCCTCGTTGACGATGTATTCCTGCACCTTCATCGGGCCCATGATGGCCAAGATGCTGGCAGGTGTGATGACACCTTCCGAAAGTGGCTGACCAGCTTTCACGAAGTCGTTCTCCTGAGCCAGGATCTGCTTCGAGGTCGGGATGAGGTAACGCTTCTCCTCGCCCGTCTTGGCTGTCACGACAACCTCACGGTTACCACGCTTGAGTTTCTTCTCAAGATGGACGATACCGTCGATTTCGGACACG
>DAIOUZ010000060.1:0-10101 GCA_036759285.1 Candidatus Limiplasma sp.
CATCAAGAACACGCAAAGATTGGCTAAGTCATCCACATACAAGAACTCGCGTAACGGCGAACCATCACCCCAACAAGTCACTTCTTTCAGCCCATTGACTTTAGCTTCGTGGAAGCGGCGAATCAAAGCGGGCAACACGTGGCTGTGCTCGGGGTGGTAATTATCGTTGGGACCATAGAGATTCGTTGGCATGACAGAGATATAGTCAGTGCCATATTGGCGGTTGAGGAACTCGCAGTATTTCAGACCGCTAATCTTTGCCAAAGCATATGCTTCATTGGTCTTCTCCAGCTCGCCGGTGAGGAGGCAGCTTTCTGTCATAGGCTGGGGTGCCATGCGAGGGTAGATGCACGATGAGCCGAGGAACTCGAGTTTCTTGCAACCGTTTTTCCAGGCAGAGTGGATGACATTCATCTCGAGAATCATGTTGTCGTACATGAAGTCGGCGAGGGCAGTTTGGTTGGCAACAATGCCACCGACTTTGGCTGCGGCGAGGAAGACATATTCGGGCTTCTCGGCCGCGAAGAAGGCTTCCACTTGGTCCTGACGGCAAAGGTCAAGCTCTTTATGGGTACGTGTTATGATATTGTTATAGCCTTGACGTTGCAATTCTCTGACTATGGCTGATCCCACCATCCCGCGGTGTCCAGCGACGTAGATTTTACTATCTAAATTCATTTTTTTCTTTTTTTACATCGAAAAACTCGAAAAACACTAATATCTCACTATTCGTTCGGGTTTAATCTGTCGAGCGTTAAAGTTCACAAGCAATCCTAATTTATACCCTGTTATTGCAAGGTAATTGATAACTTGAGCAGTGTGAATGGGTAAAAGGTCTTCTACTGCTTTTAACTCTACAATAACTTTGTCATAGCAAACGAAATCAGCATTGTATTTTTGTTCAAGACACTCACCTTTATATGAAATAGTGAAACTTTTCTCGCGTTCGAAAGGAATACCTTGCAGTCTCAATTCTTTTTCCAATGCCTCTTGATACACTTTTTCCAAAAGGCCAGGCCCAAGTTCTTTGTGAACTTCATATAAAGCCCCAGTAATCTTGTACGACTCTTGCGGATATAACAATGACATTGTTATTAGTGTTTTTCGTGTTTTTAGATGTTTGTTAATACACCTATCTTTAAATGTTTACTTTACAATACCTTTCTCGAGATATTCTGCAAGGTTAGTGCGAACCTTAGCGGCGGCGCCTTCGGCGGCCACCTTAGCCACATCATGTTCCACCATCAGCTTGACCAGCTGCTCAAAGGTGGTCTTATTCGGATTCCATTTCAGTTTGGCCTTTGCCTTGGTCGGGTCACCCCAGAGGTTGACCACATCCGTCGGGCGATAGAAGTCTTTGCTGACGGCCACCAAGGTCTTACCAATCAGGTTTTCAGGCCCTTTCACACATATGCCTTTTTCGTCGATACCCTTGCCTTCAAACTTCAATTCGATACCGACATGTCGGAATGCCAACTCCGTGAACTCACGCACACTATGTTGCACACCCGTGGCGATGACGAAGTCCTCAGGCTGGTCGTTTTGCAGGATAAGCCACATGCATTCCACGTAGTCCTTGGCATAGCCCCAGTCACGGAGACTGTCAAGGTTGCCGAGATAGAGGCAGTCCTGCAGACCTTGTGAGATGCGGGCTGCGGCCAAAGTGATTTTACGGGTGACAAATGTCTCACCACGGCGTTCGCTCTCGTGGTTGAAGAGAATACCCGAGCAGCAGAACATGTCGTATGCCTCACGATATTCTTTCACAATCCAGAAGCCATAAAGTTTGGCCACGGCATAAGGAGAGTAGGGGTGGAATGGCGTGTTTTCATTCTGTGGCACCTCTTCCACCTTGCCGTAGAGCTCCGACGTGGAGGCCTGATAAATACGGCAAGTCTTCTCCAGATGACAGGCACGGACAGCCTCCAACACACGAAGCACACCTGTGGCATCGACATCGGCGGTGAATTCTGGAGAGTCGAAGCTCACTTGCACATGGCTTTGAGCAGCAAGGTTATAAATTTCGTCGGGTTTCACCTTATCCACCACTTTAACGATGGACATGGAGTCGCCCAAGTCGGCATAATGCAGATGAAAATGGGGCTTGCCTTCAAGATGGGCAATGCGCTCACGGAAGTCCACTGAGCTACGGCGGATGATACCATGCACCTCATAACCTTTTTCCAAAAGGAATTCTGACAGGTAAGACCCGTCTTGCCCCGTGACACCAGTGATTAATGCAGTTTTCATGTGATATATAGATTCGTTCCTTAAAAGTTAATCAGTAAAACGGGGCAAAGATAAGGAAAAAGGTGATAGATGGACAAATAAATTGCCAACACCTTTATATATAGAACCGATGTGTCGAGAAAAGCCTTTTTCAAAAAATAGTTTGTTTTCATGCTTTTTTCCTATTTTTGCCTCAATTTGTTGGTAAATCGGAATAATAGAGGGCTTTTATTGCTGTTGGATTCCGATTTATCTTATTGTTTAACAATACTTTGTCAACACTAGATGTGATTGACAAGGCGAAGCTGTAAGGATGTCAAAACAAAGTCCCCCTTATCTAGGGAGGCACAATTAACAGTCATTCTTGGCACAAAACAACGCATAAAAATGTTCCAAAAAACCGACCCTTCTTTTTTCGACGGCCCTTGGTCCTTTGAGAAGACCGTACATGCCGTGTTGGGCCTATGTAAAGTCCTTGAGTGTTACGCCCATAAGCTCACCTTAGACGACCTGCGTAATGATCCGCGTTGCGCAAAAATCCCCAACCTAAGCCTCGACACTGTGCAACAGGTCATCCATGACTTTGAAGCCAAGCTTTGGCGCGGCGCCAAGTTCTTTGAAAACGAGGTCATCTATCATACTGGACCGCATCATGACGACATCATGCTGGGCCTCATGCCTTTCATCAATAGGCAGCTGCGAACCCCTACCAATCAGGTACATTTTGCCATCATGACTTCGGGCTACCATTCCGTGACAGATGCTTTCCTCCAAAAAGCCATGGAAGACACCTTGGACTATCTGCATCAAGGGCGCATACAAATGGTGCGCTACCCCGACTTTTTCGAGCAGGGCTACCACTTCAAGCAGGAGAAGGACATCCACCATTATCTCGACAACGTGGCCCGCAAAAATCCCGACGAGATGCGACGCGGTTTTTGCCACCGTATCCTCCGTGATGCCGTGGAACTATGGCAACTGAAGAGCGTTGACGATATCGAAACCCGATTCCAAACCGAAATAGAAAACCTTCGAAATGGTCTACCCAACAGTTCCGAGATACAGAAACTCAAGGGTGAAATTCGTGAGTTTGAAGAAGAGCTTGTTTGGGCTTACGGCGGCACCGCACTGAGTCATATCCACCATCTTCGGTTGGGGTTATATAATGAGGTTGAGGTCCCTGAGCCTGTCGAAGGGCCGACCTTTTGGTGTCCTGACCGCAAACGCGATGTCGACCCCATCCTCAACCAGCTGCGAGAACTAAAGCCCACAGTCATCACCGTGGCCATTGACTCGGAAGGTCAAGGTCCCAATACCCATTACAAGGTCATGCAGAGCATCGCAGAAGCCGTCAGGCTTTGGAGCGCGGAGACCGACACTAGCAGATTGAGGGTCTTTGGTTATCGTAATGTGTGGTCGACCTTCCATCCGGCCGAGGCCAATGTCTATGTGCCCGTGTCGCTCAATGCTTTCGCTGTGTTCGAGAAAGCGTTTAAAGACAGTTACTTGACTCAAGTCAAAGCAGAGTTTCCCAATCCTGATTTTGACGGACCGTTCAGCGAGTTGGCAGAAAGCATCTGGGTGAAGCAATACAAAGACGTGCAGTTCATCTTGGGAAAGAACTTTTTCTATGAAAACGATCATCCGATTATCCGTGCCACCCATGGATTGATTTTCTTGAAGGAGATGAATACCGAAGGATTTATCGCGTTGGCAAAAGAGATGTCCGAAAGCATAAGAAATTCTGTATCGGTTTCGCAGTGACAGTTTTTGGTACGGTGTTCTCATAAAAAAGATACCGTTTAAGATTGTCTAAAAGCAGTCGACAGTGTTGATAGGTCTTTATTCTTTTCAAAAAATCATTTGTAAAATCCGTTCATTATCTCTATTTTTGTCCCCAAATTCAAAAAAAGGCGGCAGGAATTCATTCCAAATGTATTTCTGTTCGCCCATAAAGTAATGTAAACCAGTCCTTTGTCAACACGAAATGTGATTGACAAAGCGGAGCTGTCCTTTGATTTGTCAATTATCAATTCTAAATAATATGAAAATATCAGTAGCAGGCACCGGCTATGTGGGCATGAGTATCGCCACATTGCTTGCGCAACACAATGAAGTCACCTCAGTGGACGTAGTGCCCCAGCGCGTTGACATGGTGAACAACAGAAAGTCGCCCATTCAGGATGACTATATCGAGGAATACCTGGCTACCAAGCCTTTAAACCTGAAAGCCACCTTGGACCAGGAGGCAGGCTATAAAGACGCCGACTTTGTCGTGATAGCCGCCCCCACCAACTACGACCCCAAGATGAACTTCTTCGACACCAGCGCCGTTGAAGCCGTCATCGACGCCGTGCTGAAAGTGAACCCCGATGCCGTGATGATCATTAAAAGCACTATCCCTGTGGGTTACACCCGCGGCCTTTATGTAAAGTATGCCGCCAAAGGCGTGAAGAAATTCAACTTGCTGTTCTCTCCCGAGTTCCTGCGCGAGAGCAAAGCCTTGTACGACAACCTCTACCCAAGCCGCATCATCGTGGGCATCCCGAAGATGATGAGCGAGCGATTCAAGGAAGAAAACGAAGCCATCAAAACCCTTACCGACCTGGATTGGCTCACGGAGAAAGCCCATCAGTTTGCCGCACTGTTGAAGGAAAGTGCCATCAAACAGGATGTTCAGACCATGAAAGAAGCAGAGGCGGTGAAGTTGTTTGCCAACACCTATCTGGCACTCCGCGTGAGCTACTTCAACGAACTGGATACATATGCAGAAGTAAAAGGATTGGACACCCAAGCCATCATTGACGGCATTTGCCTCGACCCGCGCATCGGCAGCCATTACAACAACCCAAGCTTCGGTTATGGCGGCTACTGCCTGCCCAAGGACACTAAGCAGTTGTTGGCCAACTACGAAGATGTCCCCGAGGACCTCATCCGTGCCATTGTTGATAGTAATCGCACCCGCAAGGACTTCATCGCCGACCAGGTGCTGAGGATGGCGGGCTATTACACTGAGTCATCACAATACGACCAAAGCAAAGAAACCGACTTGACCATCGGTGTCTTCCGCTTAACCATGAAGTCGAATAGCGACAACTTCCGTCAGAGTTCCATCCAAGGTGTGATGAAACGCGTGAAGGCCAAGGGCGCCAAGGTCATTATCTACGAGCCGACTCTTGAAGACGGAACGACGTTTTTCGGTAGTTTGGTAGTGAACGACCTTGCCAAATTTAAGGCACAGAGCCAGGCGATTATTGCCAATAGGTATGATAGTTGCTTGGATGATGTGAAGGAGAAGGTGTATACGCGCGACATCTTTAAACGGGATTAGTTTAGAGTTGAGGGTTTAGAGTTGAGAGACAGTTTTAAAGTTTAGAGTGTAGAGTAGTTTAAAGTTTAAAGTTATGGAAGTATTTGGATATAGAAAGTTGATAGCTTATCAGAAAGCCAAGGAAGTAGTAAAGAGAACATATAAGCTTTTGAAGAAATTTCCTTCTGAGGAACGTTACGCAATGTGTGATCAACTAAGACGAGCCTCTGTGTCGATTACATCTAATATTGCCGAAGGAGTAAACCGTTTTTCCGTCAAAGAAAAATCACGTTTTATTGAAACAGCATACGGTTCATTAATGGAAGTCTCTTCTCAGTTTGAGATAGCAGAAGAACTCGGCTATATTACACCTGACGACCGTTTGAGCATGGATCAGTTAATAGAGGAAGACGCAAGATTATTATCAGGGCTTTTAAACTCCTATAAACCATCCGACTCTAAACAATAAACACAATACTCTCAACTCTAAACTCTTCACTGACTCTAAACACTCAACTCTAAACTCTAAACTTTATAACAATTAGCAAAATAATAAAATATGAAAATCACAGTAGCAGGCGTAGGATACGTAGGTCTATCCCTAGCGGTGCTGTTCGCTCAGCATCATGAGGTGACAGCGATCACCACAACCCCGAAAAAAGCAGACAAATTGAACGATTTCATCAGTCCTATTCAGGATGATGAGATAGAAAGGTTTTTTAGAGAAGTAAAGGAAGGCAAGCGCAAGCTCAACCTTCACACCACCGTGGACAAGGATGCCGCCTACCGTTCAGCTGAACTAGTAGTAATTGCCACGCCCACCAACTACGATGACGAGCATCACTTTTTCGACACTTCCGCCGTTGAAGATGCCATAGAAAATGTCCTGAGGGTAAATCCGAAGGTGTTGATGGTGATCAAATCGACCATCCCTGTGGGATATACAGATTCCGTGCGCAAGAAATACGGCGTGAATAACATTATTTTCTCCCCTGAGTTTTTGCGTGAGAGCAAAGCGCTCTACGACAACTTGCATCCGAGCCGTATCGTAGTGGGTGCATACGAAGACCAGCAGAAAGAAGCGGAGATGTTTGCGGAGTTGTTGAAAGAAGGCGCCGAAGACAAAAATATCAAGACCTTGATTGCCCATCCAACCGAAGCCGAAGCTGTCAAGTTATTCGCCAATACTTACCTGGCGGTGCGCGTGAGCTATTTCAACGAGTTGGATACCTATGCACAGGTCAAGGGACTGAATGTCCAACAAATCATAGACGGTGTGTGTATGGATCCGCGCATCGGCAGCCATTACAACAACCCCAGTTTTGGTTACGGTGGTTATTGCCTTCCCAAGGACACCAAGCAGCTCCTTGCGAACTATAAAGATGTGCCACAGACCATGATTGAGGCAGTAGTGAAGAGCAATGCCGTTCGTAAGGAGTTCATCGCCGACACCATCCTCAAACGCAATCCCAAGACCGTAGGTGTCTATCGCTTGACCATGAAAAGCAACAGTGACAACTTCCGCGCCTCGGCTATCCAGGATGTCATCAAGCATTTGAGAGCCAACGGCGTGACGATCATTATCTATGAGCCGACTTTGGAGGATGGCAGTGAATTTGTCTCCAATAAGGTGGTCAACGATCTCGCTAAGTTCAAAGCCCAGAGCGATGTTATCATCGCTAACCGTTATGACAGCTGTTTTGATGACGTGAAAGATAAGGTGTATACTAGGGATATATTTAAAAGGGATTAATTAAATGCTCATCAACGCAGACCTTCTCGATAAATTGACCGCCCAAGCAAAAACCTCTCCCCGCTTGCGGATGAACCTTGACTTGCGCAACAACCCCACCGACCAAAGCCAGCGCATGCTCAATGCCTTGGAGCCCGGCACGGTGATGCCCATCCACCGCCACCGCAACAGCTCAGAGACCGTAGCTGTGCTGAGAGGCAAGGTGAAGTGGATATACTACAATGATCAGGGGGAGATAACAGATACTTTCCTTGTCGCCCCTGACAGCAACCTCGTCGGGCTCTGCGTCCCTATGGGACAATGGCATTCGCTGGAGTGTCTGGAGACAGGGACGGTGATCCTAGAAACCAAGGATGGTGCTTATGCTCCAATGAATGAAGAGGATATCATGAACCCCATCAATTGTCAATTATAAATTATCAACTATATGTCCGTATTCAAAGACAAAGTCCTCCTCATTACAGGAGGCACGGGCAGCTTCGGTAACGCCGTGCTGAACCGTTTTTTGAGAACCGATATTGGAGAGATCCGTATCTTCAGCCGTGACGAGAAGAAACAAGATGATATGCGGCACGACTTCCAGGCTCGTATGCCAGAAGTGGCAAACAAGATCAAGTTCTATATCGGTGACGTGCGCAACAAGAGCACACTGAAGTATGCCATGAAGGGCGTTGATTATGTCTTCCATGCCGCTGCGCTGAAGCAAGTGCCTAGCTGCGAGTTCTTCCCCATGGAGGCCGTCAAAACCAACGTGATGGGCACCGACAACACCCTCGATGCTGCCATCGACGCTGGTGTAAAATGCGTCATCTGTCTTTCCACCGACAAAGCCGCTTATCCCATCAATGCGATGGGCATCACCAAGGCCATCGAAGAGAAGATCGCTGTAGCCAAAAGCCGTCTCTCGGGTAACACCAAGATTTGTTGCACCCGCTATGGCAATGTGATGTGCAGCCGTGGTTCCGTCATCCCGCTTTGGATTGACCAAATCCGTAAGGGCAACCCTATCACCCTTACCGAACCTAGCATGACCCGTTTCATCATGTCGCTGGAAGAAGCGGTAGATCTCGTTCTCTTCGCATTTGAACATGGCAAGAACGGTGACATCATGGTACAAAAAGCGCCTGCTTGTACCATGCAAACACAAGCCGAAGCTGTTTGTGAGCTGTTTGGTGGCAAGAAAGAGAATATTAAGGTGATAGGTATCCGCCACGGCGAGAAGATGTACGAGACACTACTCACCAAGGAAGAAGCGGCAAAGGCCATCGATATGGGCAATTTCTATGCTGTGCCAGCCGACAACCGCGACCTTAATTACGACAAGTATTTCAAGGAAGGCGACGTTAAACGTGCTACTATCGATGAGTTCAACAGCAATAATACCTATCGTCTCAATCTCGAAGAAACCAAGGCAAAGATTGCTTCGTTGACTTACATCCAAAACGAATTGAACGGAATACCTAATTTAGTATAATAAAGCGAACACGAATCTCACGAATTACCCGAATAATTGCTTCGCAATGATAATCTATAAAGACGAGAGTTACAATGTTGTAGGTGCTGCGTTTCATGTTTACAACAATTTGGGACACGGCTTCCTTGAAGCTGTCTACCAAGAGGCTCTCGAAATAGAGTTTCAGAGGCGCAATATTCCGTATGAGCGAGAAAAAGAATTGAGTATCGTTTACGATGGTGTACAGTTGAAGCAAACCTATAAAGCAGACTTTGTATGTTATAGTAAGATAATAGTAGAATTGAAGGCTGTGAGCAAACTTGACGACGCTCACCGCTCTCAGGTTTACAATTATCTTCACGCCACCGGCTATAGGTTAGGTTTGCTGTTAAACTTCGGCTGTTCAGATGAATTGGAAAAAGAACGAATAGTTTTGTAAAGAACATGAATCTTATAAATCGAACGAATGTGAGATAAGATTCGTGCAATTCGTGCAATTCGTGTTCAAACAAAATAGAAATATCATGAGTGGTTTTAAGAATAATGGAAAACTGAAGCTCCTCATTATTGTGGGGACAAGACCTGAAATCATACGCCTTGCAGCTGTGATTAATAAATGCCGCCAGTATTTTGACTGCCTCTTGGCTCATACTGGTCAGAACTACGACTATAACCTGAATGGGGTGTTTTTCAAGGATTTGAAACTTGCTGACCCAGATGTGTATATGGACGCTGTAGGCGCTGACCTCGGTGAAACCATGGGTAACATCATTGCCAAGAGCTACCAGCTTATGGTGGAGGTGAAGCCAGATGCGGTACTGGTGTTAGGCGACACGAATTCTTGTCTGTCGGTCATCGGCGCCAAGCGCCTGCATATCCCGATTTTCCACATGGAAGCCGGTAATCGTTGTAAGGACGAATGCCTGCCCGAGGAGACCAACCGCAGAATTGTGGATATCATCTCTGACGTGAACATGGCCTATTCGGAGCATGCACGTCGCTATTTGGCCGACTGTGGTCTGCCTAAAGAGCGGACCTATGTGACGGGTTCGCCCATGGCGGAGGTGTTGCACAACAACCTGGCCGAAATTGAGGCCAGTGACATTCACCAACGTCTCGGACTTGAGAAGGGCAAGTATATTCTGTTGTCGGCGCATCGCGAGGAGAATATCGACACCGAGAAAAACTTCCTTTCGCTGTTTAATGCCATCAACAAGATGGCGGAGAAGTATGACATGCCGATCCTCTACAGCTGCCATCCTCGCTCCCGCAAGCGTCTTGAGACTTCAGGATTTAAGCTTGACCCGCGCGTCATTCAGCACGAACCCTTAGGTTTCCATGACTACAACTGCTTGC
>DAIOUZ010000060.1:10175-15435 GCA_036759285.1 Candidatus Limiplasma sp.
TCCGATAGCGGTACCTTGCCGGAGGAGAGTTCTTTCTTCACCAGCGTGGGCCATCCTTTCCCTGCCATCTGCATCCGCACTTCGACCGAGCGTCCCGAGGCCATTGACAAAGCCTGTTTCATCATCGCTGGCATTGACGAGAACTCTTTGTTACAGGCGGTCGACACGGCAGTCTCCCTCAACCGCGATGGTCAGCACGGCATCCCTGTGCCGGACTACGTGGATGAGAATGTCTCTACCAAGGTCGTGAAGATTATCCAAAGCTACACTGGAATTGTAAATAAAATGGTTTGGAGGAAATTCTGACGAACTTTCCGCAGATATCGCAAATAAAACAGATTTCGCAGATTTGACCGAGAACGAAATATCATACAAGATACGAGGGTGCATTTTTAAAGTTTATAACAATCTTGGTCCAGGTCTATTGGAGAGTGCTTATGAAGCAGCACTGAAGATAGAACTTGAAAAAGCTGGTTGTAAAGTTAAGACCCAGGTTTATCTGCCTATGATATATGATGGTGTAAAGGTTGAGAAAGCCTATCGAATAGATATGCTTGTTGAGGATAAAGTCATTGTAGAGCTGAAAGCGGTATCACATATGAATGAAATATGGTTTAAGCAACTGATGACCTATCTGAAAATGACAGGATTGAAGTTGGGTTTATTAGTTAATTTTGAGACAGAAAACATAGATAAATCTATCTACCGCAGAGTGAACGGACTATAATCTGCGAAATTAAGAAAAATCAGCGTAATTTGAATGAATATGAAAATTTTAGTAACAGGAGCAAAAGGATTTGTAGGTAAAAACCTCTGTTGGGCCTTAAAAAATATAAAAGAAGGAAAAGACAAGCGGTTTCCTGACTTGACGATTGAGGAAATCTATGCGTATGACTTGGACTCCACTCCAGAGGAGTTGGATGCCTGGTGCCAAGACTGCGACTTCGTTTTTAACTTAGCTGGGGTCAACCGCCCGCAGAACCAAGAGGAATTCATGCAGGGCAACTTCGGCTTTGCCAGCACCCTGCTCGATACTTTGAAGAAACACAACAACCGTTGCCCCGTGATGCTAAGTTCTTCACAGCAGGCAAGCTTGACCGGTCGCTTCGGTAACAGCGAATACGGTCGCTCAAAAAAAGCAGGGGAAGAGTTGTTCCTGAAATACCAAGACGAGACTGGAGCCAAAGTGCTCGTTTATCGCTTTCCCAACCTTTTTGGGAAATGGTGCCGGCCGAACTACAACAGCGCAGTAGCCACGTTCTGCAACAACATCGCCAACGACCTGCCCATCACCGTCAACGACCCGAGTGTGGAGCTGGAGTTGCTCTATATAGATGATTTGGTGGCCGAGATGATGGACGCTCTGCAAGGCAAGGAACACCGCTGTGACTTCGACGGTCTGGGCGTGTTCCCCATGGAGAAAGGGCCCTATTGCTACTGTCCTATCACGCATCATGTGAAGTTGGGCGAGATTGTGGATTTGCTGTACAAATTTGCTGAGCAACCCAAGACACTCATGATCCCTGAGATTCCCAATGGTAGCTTCGCCAAAAAGTTATACTCCACTTATCTTTCGTATCTCCCATATGAGAAAACTGCGTTTGAATTGAAGATGAACGTGGATGATCGGGGCAGTTTTACCGAGTTGGTACATACCCTCAATGCAGGCCAAGTGAGCATCAACATCAGCAAGCCCGGCATCACCAAGGGCCAGCACTGGCACCACACCAAGTGGGAGCAGTTCATCGTGGTGAAGGGTCATGGTCTCATCCAGCAGCGCAACCTGAACGATCCCGAGGCAAAGGTCCTCGAGTGGGAAGTCGACGGCGACCACATCCAAGCCGTGCACATGCTTCCCGGCTATACGCATAACATCATCAATTTGAGCGACACGGAAGACCTGGTCACGGTGATGTATTGCAACGAAATCTTCAACCCTCAGAAGCCGGATACGTTTTTTGAGAAGGTCTAAAATAGTTGAGAGTTTAGAGTGTAGAGTTTAGAGAGGTTTAGAGTTGAGAGGAGGAAAGTACACCGCAAAATATCAAAGCTAAAGACCTTAATCCTAAAACACACAACTATAACCTAAAAAAGCGGATTTGGCAAAACTGACATGAACCCCGGAAGTTGGACAAAAAACTTTCGGGGTTTTATTATGTCACAAAAGAGGAAAAAACACACAAGCGAAGCTCGTCTGAAGTACATGGAGATGCTTGAGAAGGGCAACAGTATCAATTACATCAGCGAGCGTTATGGTATCAACGACAGGTTGCTGCTGTGCCTTTGGAAAAAGTACCAGGCGGAAGGGCCAACGGCCGTGTTGAAGAAGAAGAGCTGCAACTTTACAGTTGAAGAAAAGTTGAAGGTGATAGCGGACTACGAGAAAAAACACCTACCTTTGTCGGACATTATGTTAAAACACGGGGTAAGTGCATCCGCAATACGAAGTTGGCGTTTGCTGTATGCCGCTGGCGGGAAGGAAGCGCTGCGCAAGCCCAGGGGAAGACCTAGGAAAGACATGGGTAGACCGAAGAAAAAGAAGCCTGAGGAGATGACGGAGTTGGAACGACTCCGCTACGAGAACGAGTACCTGAGAGCCGAGAATGCCCTGCTAAAAAAAGTGAAGGCCTTGGTCGAAGAAAGGGAAGCCCGTCAGCGAGGGACTGGGCGGAAGCCATCGAAGGACTGAGGCCGGAACACAGCCTTGACCTCCTTTTGAGGATCAAGGGGATGGCACGTTCCACCTTCTATTATCACACCAAGCGCATTGGACAGCCCGACGGATACGATTCCGTCAGGGAACGCATACGCTCGGTATACGAGGAGCATCACGGCCGGTACGGCTACCGTCGCGTCACAGCCCAGCTCCGCAACGAAGGCCTTGGCATCAACCACAAGACCGTCCAGAAGCTGATGGAGCAGATGTCCCTGAAAGCCAAGAGGAAGACACAACACTACCGTTCCTACAAGGGCGAGATTGGCAGGGTCGCCCCAAACGTACTCAACAGGGACTTCAGGGCCTCGGCACCGAATCGAAAATGGGCCACCGATGTCACGCAGGTGAAGATTAAGGACAGATGGGTTTATCTTTCTCCCATCCTGGACATGTTCAATGGCGAGATTGTCTCATACACGATATCCGACAGCCCATGCCTGCAGATGGTTATGACGATGCTGGACAAGGCATTCAAGAAAAGAGACATACACGGAAACCTGATTTTCCACTCGGACCAAGGTTGGCACTATCAGCATAAAACGTATCAGAAGGCATTGGAAAACAGGAACATTACACAAAGCATGTCGCGAAAGGGGAACTGCCTAGACAATGCAATGATGGAAAATTTCTTCGGCCTGATGAAAAACGAATTGCTATATTTGCATGACTGGAACTCTGTCGACCAGTTCAAAAAGGCTCTCCAGACTTATATCCGGTATTACAACAACGACAGAATCAAACTGAGGCTAAACGGAAAGAGCCCGGTGCAATACCGAGCTCTTTACCATGATACTTAATGTTTAACCGTCCAACTTCTGGGGGTCACATCAAACCACCAAGTCCGCTTTTTAATTGTGTGTTTTGGATTTTTTCCAAAAAAAAACTCCAAATTTCATTTTTGATGGATTTTTCTCTATCTTTGCAACCAACTATAGGGTTTTTTGGGTTGTTTTCCTTTCAGTACAATTCCAATAACTCGCTTACAATCAGGCTCTTGTCAACACGGAATGTGACTGACGGGGCGGAGTCGTGGAAAGAAACACCAACATCAATCTTGTTATATCGAGCAAGAAACGAGCAAGTGTATCTATGGTCAACGATTGACTAGACAGAATATTTAACGAACAATTACATAGTTGATTACAAGGTAATTGATGGGAAGAAAAAGGTGTGTTGTTTAATAGATAATCCGTTTGATACAAGAAAAATATATCATGATGAGATTTCTCTTTGTTTTATGATCTTGTTTCTTCTTGTGCCACAGGACAATCTTTTGCAAACTATAATGTTGAAAAGCCTTTTTCTGATTACCTTACTCCAATGATATATGGTGCAGTAGGTGATGGCAATAATAAAGGTGTTTCTTTGTTTAAATCGGAAATCACGAGAGGTAGTTTGGAAAGAGTGTGTGTAGTAGGAAAAAGGAATTCGGATGTGCGTTTTTTCGACCAATGCGATTGTAATGGAAAAAAGAAAAATAAAATAAACACATTTAATTAATATGAAAACATTAACTGTAACATTTCACCATACTACTAACTATGGTGCTGTTTTGCAAACCTATGCTTTACAGCAAACCATCATGTCCTTAGGCCATGACAATCTTGTTTTAGAAACCAAAACAGACTCAAAAAAGAAAAAGTCTAAATTATCTATTCGAAATCTTTATTTATCCTATCTGGCTTGGAAAAGAAGAAAGGAGACGAGCAAACTATCGCAATACTTTAAGGATTTCCATCAAAATAGACTTAAATTAACAAGACCTTATGTTTCAATGGACGATTTGAGAAACGATCCGCCTAATGTAGATTGCTTGATTACGGGCAGCGACCAAGTGTGGAATTTTGCTACAACTCCCAAGTTCTTGGATTCCAGATTGTTGAAATTCGGAAAAGAAAATGCAATTCGTTTCAGTTATGCAGCAAGTATGGAAGAACTACGCTATTCCGAGGAACAAAAACAAAGGCTGAAAGATGCTTTAGTAGGATATAAAGGAATTTCTGTCAGGGAATTATCAGCAAAAGAATACATTGAAAGTTTTACTCCTTACAAGGTTGAAAAGGTTCTTGACCCTGTTTTTTTGTTATCCAAAGATAAATGGATGGAAATAGCCAAAGAGCCAAGAATAAAAGGCCCTTTTATTTTATGCTACCAAGTACAAAGTAACAAACGCATGGAAGAAGTAGCTTATCAGTTGAAAAAAGAAACGGGTTATCCTGTGGTTTCAATTTGCAATGGTCCCATCCGATGGATGAAATCTGATTATTCGTTCCATGATGTTTCAATAGAAGAGTTCATTGGCTTTTATAACCAAGCCGCTTACATTGTCAGTGCATCATTTCATGGTGTAGCTATGGGATTGGTTTTCGACAAGCCAGTATATGCTATGATTAAAGCATCTCGAGCAAATAGAATAAAAGAGATTATGCATCTGTTTGATTTGGATGATTTTGTTGTTAATCAAGTAGATAAAACGGAAATAAATCATTATGAGGGTTCAAGACTTCAAAATGTCGAAAGAAAAAAATCTGCTGAAATCGCTAA
>DAIOUZ010000060.1:15445-16104 GCA_036759285.1 Candidatus Limiplasma sp.
AGAATACCTAAACAATTGTCTTTCATGATAGAAAAAAAAGATAAAACCCAGTATCTTTTAGTGTTAATTCTTTTAAGTGCTTTTTTGATATTAAAAGTGCTTAGAGGGTTTGTTGGGGCTGATGCTGTCTCTTCAATGGAGCAAGGAGGCATTTGGAATGTTATTCAGCTAGTATTTGTGTTTTTAGGAATAATTATTCTTTTTTCAAAGGATTTAGCGATTTCAGCAGATTTTTTTACCATACCATACGGTGTAATGGTATTATTGTTGTTTTATTATTTTGGGAAAAGGGTGTTAATAAATCAATATAGGATTGTCTTATTTGTAGTATTTTATATCATATCTATCGTTATGATAAACGCATTAAGGAATTATTGGATTGATATTTTAGATGAAAGTGGAGCTGTCGCTGACGTTTACTATGCTATCGGATTATTACCTATTATTTTTGCAAATTCCACCAAAAGAACTCAAATTATTCCTTTTTTGACCGTTTGTGGATTAATAATGATGTCTGGAAAAAGAGCAGGATTCGTCATTTTGGCAGCTATTCTCATCGTATATTTTCTAAGAAACTCTCCTGACCAGAAAAACAAAATCAGCAATATTAATTTATTTGGATTTGCTTTAATTACGATAATCGTGTTTGTACTTATTAC
>DAIOUZ010000061.1:0-16058 GCA_036759285.1 Candidatus Limiplasma sp.
TCCTTGTATTGGCTCGGGTCGATGACGCCGCGAAACGTGTCGCAGGCCTTCCAAACCGTGCGGTTGATGTCGTCTTGGGTGATTTTTTTGGTTTCCATATTTATTTGTTTAATTTATTCATTATGAGTTGGTTGGTGATCAGTTGCCGTTTTTCGGCGATGGCTTGGTAAAGTTCTTTTTCCTTGGCTTGAAGTTTCGCCAATTCCACAATCTGTTGTTGTGTCTCTAAATCCGGAACAGGGATTTCAAAGTCTTCAACGACTTGTTTGTGGATGAGCGGTGTGCCCGTACCCACTTGTTGGGCTTTCATCAGTGCCATCACGCTGGGTTGATTCAAATACCAGCAAAGGTAATCGGGGAGGATGTCATTTGAGGTGAGGCGAATTATATATAAGGTGGTGGAGGCGATGGCTGGAATGTCGAGGTCAAACACCTTGCAGAGGTAAGTTGTCCCTTTCCCGGCAAACAACAAGTCGCCTTTTGCCAACAAATAACGTTCGTTTTTGGGAGAAAGAGTGACTTTTGAGGCGGTTTTCTCGGGTGATTCAGAAAGCAGGTCTTTTATCTGCAAATAAGCGACTTCCCCGTAGGGTGCGGTCTGCAGATATACGCCTGAAACCACTTCTGCTATCTCAGAAACTTTCTTCTTTATATTAGTATATATATTACTAGTTATAGTCATGCTGCAAAAATACAAATAGTTTTCAAAACAGCAAGTAAAATTGACTAAAAATTATTTAGTATATGATTTACTAATAGATTCTTCAACGAAATTATATTGTTTTTTACTTTGGGACTACGAAACTTCGGTTTTTGATCATGACCATCAAGCCCTGCATGTCATTGACTACGTCGAATCTTTGATTTTCAGCGTGGGTATGTGTGGTGGAATGGAATCTGTGCAGGGCGGTTCAAAGAAGAATAATCATATTGACGGCTCACTCTCTATAGATTCCAGCTCCCCTCATGCCTTCCTAGGAATGACATAGAGTGTGAGCCTGCTTTTACTGCTATGTATTAACTTCCAACTCCAGCCGAATAATCTCCCAAAACATGCACATTCCTGTCTCCAAAATATCGTCAGGAAAATCAAACAACGGGTCGTGAAGGGCAGGTTGTTCTATGCCCGAACCCAAGCCAAAGAAACCGATGGGGCAGACGCTTCCAAACCTTCCGAAGTCCTCCGACCAGCGGAAAGGCTCTTCCAGATGGCCGAGGCTCAGTTCAAGGTTTTTAGCCGCTTGTTCTATAGTTTTCACGCAGTTGGGGTCGCTATTAGTGTCGGCGAAGGCCTCATGCATCGAGAAGTTGAAGTCGAAGAGATAGTCTTTGGCCTTGGCGCGGCAGAACTCGATGATTTCCGTTGACATCAGTTCCAAGTTGCAGTCGTTGAAGCTGCGCAGGGTGAGCCAAATCTCGGCATGGCCAGGGGCGACACCAAAGGTTTCTTCGCCCAAAATGGCATGTGTGATGACAAAAGTAGTCAAAGGCTTGACGGCTTTCAGTTGCTCGCGTTTTTTCTCCAAATGATGGATGAGTTGGGCCAACAGCTCCGAAGGACTGTGTCCTGTCTCGGGCTGTGAGGCATGGGCAGTGCGACCGTCGAAAACCAGTTTCAGCCCGAACGATGCCGCTGCAAAGCAGCCTTCGCGCACCATGATTTGGCCTTTCTGGAAACCAGGCAGGTTGTGTAGTCCATAGGCCACATCGGGTTTGATTTGCTCAAATTGCGGGTCGCTGAGGATGGCTTGCGCGCCTTGCCCAGTCTCTTCGGCAGGCTGGAAGAGCAGCACCACTTCACCTTGGTCGGGGCGTTGTTCGCCAAGCCATTGCGCCAAACCACAGAGGATGGTGGCGTGGCCGTCGTGCCCGCATTTGTGCGAAACACCTTGGTTTTGTGAGCGATAGGGGAGGTTGTTGGGCTCGGGGATGTGCAGCGCATCGATGTCGCCACGGATGAGGATGCGCTTGCCGGGCTTTGCACCTTTATTATATATAGCCGCCAAGCCGTAGCCGCCGATTTTCTCAATGATTTGGTCGGGCTGGGTTTGTTTTACCCATTCGTTCAAAATCTTGTTGGTCAGCACCTCCTGTCCTGAGAGTTCTGGGTGGGTGTGGAGGATATGACGGAGTTCTATGAGGTTTTGCATCGCTTTTGGATTTGCAGCAAAAGTAATGTTTTTTACTATAGGACTTCCCGTTTCAGAAATAATTCGTAATATTGCAGTCGAAAAGAAGAATCAATTATGACAACGATGACCATCAGTTACGATGAAAAGAACGCTCAGATTATTGAGCTTATCCGCAAGTTGATAGCAGCAGGAGTCATTACTTATCCTGAATGGGAAGAATGGACAGAAGAGGAGGAAAAACAGGCATTCCTTTGTACATCAAAGGCTAATGCAGCAAAAATGTTTTCAAAGCATCTAGTATGAGGTATTCACAGCGCGACATCGTGGAAATCAATTTTTTGTTTCCTGATGGTACTTTCAAACCGCATCCAGCCGTTATAGTTTCGAATGATGAACTTCAAGATAAAGAAGGTTTCATTTATTTATGTATGATTTCTTCTCAACCTTACAATCCTGAGTATTGCTATGAGTTGGATGATGAGATGTTGACGGTGCCAATGTTGAAAAAGAGTTACGTTAAATGCCACATTTTGGTGGGTGATATTGAACGTGATGTTATCCGTAAGGTTAGTAGGATGAAACAGCCTTATTTTGATGAGATGGTGGATAAAGTTATTCAGTCTATTTTCTAGAATATGAGTCAATCAGTATTATATCCCCTAAAATTCAAGCCCATCTTTAAGGATAAAATCTGGGGCGGAAGAAAAATCAAGGAAGTGCTTGGCATGGACTATGGTCCGTTGCCCAACTGCGGCGAGCTGTGGCTGCTCTCAGGTATCTGGGATGAGCAGAGCGAAATCGCTAATGGCGACTTTGAAGGCGACGAAATCAACGACCTCGTGGAAACCTTTATGGGTGATTTGGTAGGCGAAAGTGTCTTTGACAAATACGGCGAACAGTTCCCGTTGTTGCTGAAAATCATCGATGCCAACGACTGGCTCTCGGTGCAGGTGCATCCTGACGACGAGCTGGCTGAGAAACGCGGCCTGGGCAACGGCAAGACCGAGATGTGGTATGTGATGCAGGCCGACAAGGATGCTGACCTCGTCATGGGCTTCAACCGCGAGATGACACGCATGGATTATGTCAATGTGTTGAAAGACAATACGCTGCAATCGGTGCTAAACCATGAACAGGTGAAGAAAGACGATTTGTTCTTCATCCCTGCAGGCCGTGTTCACGCGCTTGGTCCAGGCATTTTGGTGGCCGAAATCCAGCAAACGAGCGATACGACTTACCGTATCTACGACTGGGACCGCATCGATGTGGCAGGTATGCGCCGTGAGTTGCACATCCCGCAGTCGGTGGAGGCCATCGACGGCACGATGCCCGAAAACTACAAGATCGAGGTGCCTGATGTGATGAACAAGACGGTGCCCGTGGTGGATTGCCAGTACTTCGTGACCAACCTGCTTCAGCTGCAAGGCGAGATGGAAAAAGACTATACCAATCTCGATTCATTTGTGATTTTGATTGCTTTAGAAGGGAATTTCGCTCTGAACTGGGATAATGGCGCGATATTTGTAAACCAAGGCGAATGTGTCTTGATTCCAAACGTCATCAAAAAGGTGGCTATCAGGGCAGAGAAGTACTGCAAGTTGCTTGAAGTGTATTGTCAGTTGGATGAGGAATGAGGAATGCTGAATGAGGAATGCGGAATGCTGAATGATGAATGATGAATGATGAATATTAAATCTTTGAATCAATGAAAAAACTAATGACACTTTTGCTGATGGCTCTGATGGTGACGGGCCTTCATGCGCAATCGAAATCCGACCTTCCGAATGTCACCTTGAAAGACTTGAACGGCAAGGATGTGAACATCGCCAAACTGTCGAACAACGGCAAACCTATCGTCATCACTTTCTGGGCGACATGGTGCGGTCCCTGCATCAAGGAACACAACGCCTTGAATGACGTGTATCAGGATTGGCAGGACGAAACCGGCGTCAAGATTTACTCGGTCTCCATCGACGACTCGCGTTCGACCGCCAAGGTGAAGCCCGTCGTGGAAGGCAAAGGTTGGGATTTTGAAGTCCTCTTGGACGTGAACAGCGACCTCAAACGCGCCATGAACGTGAGCAATCCGCCCCACACCTTCCTGATCGATGGTAGCGGCAAGATTGTGTATCAGCACACAGGCTATTTCGAGGGTGCCGAAGACGAGCTTTATGAGGAAATCCTGAAAATCGCGAAGAAGAAAAAGTAATTTATTGACGCAAGACTTCGAGACGCGAGACACGAGACGTTGGCCTTGTCCCGCGTCCCGCAGTCTTGTGTCCCGTGTCAAAAACAAACATTTATGCGAAAACATATACTAATTTTACTTACACTCGCCCTGACCGTCAGTTTCAGAGCGAGTGCTCAGTCGTTGCTTGAGAACAGTCAGGTAAGCGGCAGTTTCCAGACCGATGCGCAATACTATATGCTTGACGAAGGCATTGGCATCACTGACCTCAAAGGCAAGAAGTTGGGCATCAACGGTTTTGGAAAGGTGAATTACACTAATGGCAATTTCGCGGCGGGCATCCGTTTCGAGGCTTTTCTGCCCGAGATGAATGGCTTCCGCAGTGAGCTCAACGGCGTGGGTTTGGCCAATTTCTATGCCTCCTACGACAACGGCTTCATCGGCATGACCGTGGGCGACATCTACGACCAGTTTGGTTGCGGCTTCGTGTTCCGCACCTACGAAGAGTGGTCGTTGGGTATGGACAATGCCCTCCGCGGCGCTCGTGTGGTGTTGCGTCCCACCCAAGGCGTGACCTTGAAAGGCGTGTACGGCCGTCAGCGTTATTTCTGGGCGCCTTATTTAGAACGCGACATGAACACCGATGACCAGCGTGGCATCGTGCGTGGCGTGGACGCTGAATGGGACCTCAACCAAAGCATCCCTTCGATGAACGATTCGGAGTTCAAGATGAGTTTGGGCGGTAGCTTCGTCAGCAAGAAACAGAATAACCTGAGCTCGTTCTATAACATCCCCGAGAATGTAGGTGCTGCCGCGGCTCGCGTCAACTTGGGCTACGGCCGTGTGTCGTTCAGCACCGAGTATGCCTATAGAATCAATGACCCGTCGGCCATCAACAACTTCATCTATAAGGAAGGCCGCGCCTTGTTGTCGTCGTTGAGCTATTCCCAGAAAGGCTTTGGCGCTGTCCTCCAAGTGAAACGTATTGACAATATGAGTTTTAAGTCGATGTACACGGGCAAACAAAACGACCTCGACATCAACTTCATTCCTCCTATTAACTATACGCACACCCACAGCCTGCCGTCGATGTACACCTATTCGACCCAACCCAACGGTGAGATGGCAGCCCAGTTGCAGGTCAACTACACCATCCCGAAAGGAACGGCTCTTGGTGGAAAATATGGCACCAAGCTCGCTTTCAACATGAGCCAGGTGAACGACATCGTCCGCGATTCTGTCCAGTATGGCAACGCCATGGCTTTGAACCAGCCTGGCACCTTGGGTTATACTTCCAAGTTCTTTGCCATCAGCGACCACCGCTTCTTCCGCGACATCAACTTTGAGATCGACAAGAAAATCAGCAAGGACTGGCACCTCACCGCGCAATATATCAACTTGTATTATGACATCGAGACCATTGAAGGCCATACGGGTTCGCCTGTCGTGAAGGCCAACATTGGCTTCCTCGATGTGACTTACAAGATCAACAAGAAACAAAGCCTGCGTCTTGAGTTGCAAGGCCTGTGGGAAAACGAAGTCCACAAAGGCTACGAGGTGGATGAAAGCGAGAAGAAGGACTACCAGAAGCGCGGCGACTGGGCCTTTGCCCTTTTGGAATACTCCGTCAATCCGCATTGGTCGTTCTCCATCGCCGACAAGTGGAACTACGGCAACCCCGTTGAGGAATACCGTGACCATTATTTCACGGGTACGGTCACCTATATCCACGATGCCACCCGCGTCATGCTGAGCGCAGGTCGCCAAAGTGAAGGTGTGGTCTGCGTGGGCGGTGTTTGCCGCACCGTGCCCGCCTCCAGCGGTGTCATGCTGACCGTTTCAACGAGTTTTTAATTGATGTTTAAACCTAATGATTAAAACAATGAAAAGAATACTAGGAATAGGTATGGCAATGTTGGCCGTCATGTTGTTCATGAATGCCTGCGATGTTGAGAAGGAACCTTATATCCAAGGTGCTGACAGCGAGAAGTATATCTTGGCGTTCAAAGTGGATAGCGTTTATGGTACTATTGACGAGGATAATCGGCTGGTGAGGTTGGATTTCCCAGCGGGAACGGATGTGACCCACCTGACGCCAACGATTACCATTTCTAATTATGCTACCATTGAGCCTGCATCTGGCGTGGCTCAAGACTTCACCAACCCTGTCTTTTATACTGTCACGGCCATGGATGGCACTGAGGCACAGTATATGGTGGAGGCATTCGTGCATGATGCTGACAACGAGAAAAGCATCCTATTGTTCCGCTTCGATGCTTTGGATGATGACGGTGTGATAGATGAAATACTCCATCGGATTGATTTCGTGTTACCTGCCGAGACCGATGTCACGCAACTGGTACCCACCATTGTAGTGTCGGAAGGCGCCACGGTGGAACCTGCCTCGGGTGTGGCGCAAGACTTCACCAATCCCGTGACTTATACTGTGACGGCCCAGAATGGCACGACGGCAGTCTATACGGTGACGGTCATCCTGGATGGCGGTGCTGTGGAGCCTACGGGCAAGACGGTGCTTATCAAGGACTTCACGGGTGCACGTTGCGTCAACTGCCCCGCTGCCGCCGAGCATGCCCATAACCTGCAACATCAACTGGATGAGGATCACATCTTCATCATGAGCGTCCATGCCGGATTTCTGGCACAGCCTATGGGCAGCTTCCCCGATTTCCTCACCGACGAAGGCACCGAATGGTATAACAACCACGACTCCAACCCGTTGTTCACCGTTGATCATGTGGCACTGACAGAAGGAAACACACTCAACGAGACGCAGATCGATGCCCCTGTGGCTGCCGCTTTGTTGGAAGAGCAGTCGTTTGAGATCAGAGTGACTCCACAATTTGACGAGGCATGCCGCCAATTGAATGTGACGGTGAATGCTTATGCATTGGCCGATTTGGATGGGCAGTTCTACATCACGGTCTGCCTGGTTGAAGACCATATTGTGGGTTGGCAAACCACCCCAAGCGGTGTTGACAAGGAATATGATTTCCGCAACGTCTTCCGCGGCACGCTTAACGGTGCCTACGGCGATGCGTTCGAAGATGCTGAAGTCAATTCCGGTGACACGTTTAATTTCAATTACAACACCGAGATCAATGACGGCTACAACGCTGACGAATGTTACCTGATGGTTTATATCTACGACAAGAGCCGGGGCGACAAGATTCTGCAGACTGCGGTTAAGAAGATCAAATAAACAGATTTTGAGGGTCTTATGGTCTTCAACTCCATAGAATTCCTCATTTTCCTGCCCGTTGTGGTGGCATTGTTTTACCTGCTGCCACAAAAGGCGCGATGGCTGATGCTGCTGACGGCCAGCTGCGTGTTCTACATGTGGTTTGTGCCCAAATACATCCTCATCCTGCTCGTCACCATCGTCATCGACTACTCGGCTGGCATCCTGATGGAACGTTATGCCGACCAGCCGAAGAAAAAGAAAACTTTTATGGTCATCAGCATCGTGAGCACGCTCACGGTGCTGGTGATTTTTAAGTATCTCGGCTTCATCACCGAGAACCTCGATCGACTGTGCGCCTCGCTCGGCATGGAGATCCACCTCGTGACGCATATCATCCTGCCCATCGGCCTTTCATTCCATACCTTCCAGAGCATGAGCTATGTGATAGAGGTGTATCGCGGTCACCAAAAGGCGGAGCGGCATTTTGGCTATTATGCGCTTTATGTGATGTTTTTCCCGCAGTTGGTCACGGGTCCCATCGAAAGACCAGGCAACCTCTTGCGGCAACTGCATGAGAAGAAGGAATTCCGCTATGAGAACATCTCCAAAGGCATGAGACTGATTCTCTTTGGCTTCTTCGTCAAGATGGTGGTGGCCGACCATCTCGGTGAATATGTCGACGAGGTGTATGGTCACCTTGACGAGTACAATTCATGGACCGTGATCGGTTGCATGGTGTTCTACAGCTTCCAGATTTACTGCGACTTCTTCGGCTATTCCACCATCGCCTTGGGCAGCGCCAAACTGATGGGTTTCGACATCACCGACAACTTCAAGACGCCTTATCTCTCCAAGAGCATTGCCGAGTTTTGGCACCGTTGGCACATCTCCCTGTCCACGTGGTTCCGCGACTATGTCTACATTCCGCTCGGTGGCAACCGTGTGAAGTTCGGGCGTTGGGCATTCAATATCTTAGTTGTTTTTGTGTTGAGCGGCATCTGGCATGGCGCGGCTTGGACGTTCCTGCTGTGGGGCTTCGCCCATGGCTTGCTCCATATCGTCGAAAAAGTTTTACGCAGGGCTTTGCCGACCTCCGGTAGGGTCAAGGGGGCACGCCCCCTTGTCGGCAACGCCCTGCGTGTGGGTAGAACTTTTGTGCTAGTTACCCTGTTTTGGGTCATATTCCGTGCCACCGATTTTGAGCATCTGAAGGCGATTTTCGAGGCAGCAATCACGCAATTTGGCACTGGCGAACAAATGTCCGTGAAACCTGGCATGTGGATCTATCTCGGAGTCCTCATCCTCTTCGATATTTTGCTCCGTAACAGCCGCTTCGATACATGGTGCGACGGCAAACCTCTGGTATTGAGGTGGTTGGTCTATGCAGTGCTGGTCTTTATGGTCATCTGCTGTTCGAGTGTCTACAATTTCCCGTTCATCTATTTCCAGTTTTAGCCATGAAGAAGTTGTTGATACGCATAGGAATGGTTTTGGTGATGCTCGTAGTGCTCAACTGGGTGTATGCCAAGTGGTTCTTCGAGAAGGACTTGCGCAAGCATTCCGACATCGTCGAGCTTTCGTGGCAAGTGATTGACGACAGTTGCCGCATCATTTATCTCGGCGAGTCGTCGAACAACAACTATGGAAAGGAAGAAGTCAACCATCGGAAAATCAGTGACTTCACTGCGGATTATTTCCCAACAGTCAAGATGGGCGACTTGACCAAGGCGGCTTCGCATGCCCAGACGTACTATTATATGTTGAAGCATGTCCCGGCTTCGTCGGCGGTGGAGACGGTGGTCGTGACGATGAACCTGCGCTCGTTTGGTCCGCTTTGGATTTATTCGAAGCTGGAGACCGCTTTGCGCAAACAACTGGTGTTGCTCGAGGACTATCCGCCTTTGGTGAATCGTTTTCTGCTGGCTTTCAAGGCTTATCCCATCAAGACCGAGGATGAATGGGATGAATTGGTGTTCTGGCATTGGCGAAACGACACTATCCATATGCCTGAAGTCGTTTGGTGCACCACCGCAGACTGGGATTATGGCATGTACACGTATGGCTGGTATGATGCCAATGGCCAACGCGACTGGGACATGACCGCCTTGGCGTGCCATTACATCAAGACTTATTCCTTTCAAATTGCTGACGACAACCCGCGTGTCAAGGACTTTGATGCCATCGTGGATTTGTGCCATGAAAGGGGTTGGAACCTTGTTTTCAATCTGATGGCGGAGAATGTCGACAAGGCCAATGAGTTGGTTGGTAAAGACCTCATGCTTCTATTCAGGTACAACCGCGATTTCTTGTTGCAGCGTTATGGGAATATCGAAGGCGTGACTATAGTCAACAATCTGAGCCTCGTCAGGGATATTAATTTCATTGACCAGGATTGGACCACAGAACACTATTATGAAGAAGGTCGCCGTATTGTCGCCGACCATTTGGCATTGGCCTTGCGCGAGTTTTATCCTGACGATTACCATAATCCGGATTCGTTGAAAATGGAAACGGGGCATTACTTTTTCGGTGATACCAAAGAATTGGACAAACATAGGCCTTACGGCAGTACATTGGTGCTTACGGCCGATAGCATCCGTCCCGAATGGAGCATGGTGAATGTGGCTTTTGAGATACAGCAAGATGAACTTGGCAAGGCTATATTTACGGTGGAAAAGCATAGTTCCCAAGGAGAAAAAGCCATTGATTCGTATGACGTGAATGCTCAAGTGAATAATACGGGCGCTTGGGATTTTGCCACCTTTGCCTTGCCGCTGGATTCGGCATTCCGTTCGGCGCAGAAAGTCAAGTTGTATATCCACAACTTTTCGGAAAACCCCGTCCAGATAAGGAACTTTGATATCTCCTTCCGTCCAGCCTATTTGAAACCAAGAGTTAAAGGGCAATCCATGAAATAGGTTAAACTCAGGTCCCTGAGCCTGCGGTCGCTGAGCTTGGTCGAAGCGTCGAAGGGCCGATTCGCAAAAAACAGGTCCCTGAGCCTGTCGAAGGGCTGTCTTCCATGTGCCTTAGTTTATTTCCAATACAGTAAGCAGCATCCCCTCGACCTTAAATTTCACTTCCATTCCGCCAAATTCCATCCCATACACCCGTTCGGGGTCGTCTTGGTATTGCGGCCTCGGGTCATGAGCAAGTACCTCGATTAGGCTTTCCCTTTGGCTTTCGGCAACTTTCTGCAGCAAGGCCTCGGGGAAGTCCACCTCCAAAAGGTATTCCGCTGGCGTTGAGGCAAAGCCGCTGACAGCATCGGGATGGCTGTCGGTGTAGGTAATGTAAGGCTTGATGTCGTAAATGGGTGTGCCATTCATCAGGTCGATGCCCGACACATAGAGCACTGGACCGAGTTTGGGGTCGATGTCCACTTTTTCCAGACGCACCGACGAAAGCCCGATGGGATTGGGTCGGAAAGGCGATCGTGTGGCGAACACGCCTTTGCGCACGTTGCCGCCTAGGCGCGGCGGGCGCACCGTCGGCGACCAAGTGTCGCGGACCGCCTTCGAGAACTCCCATAGGAGCCAGATGTACGAAAAGTCTTCCAAGCCGCGTACAGCCTCGGCGTTGCGGTATTCGGGCTCGAAGACGATGCGCCCCTGCAACGAGGCGATGATGCCGCTCTGGCGCGGGATGCCGAACTTGCTCGGGAAGTCGGTGTGGATGTGGGCGATGACTTTCATGCCGCAAAAATAACGCAAATTGCCGTGCAAGCCAAAAAAAGCCTTACTTTTGCAGCCATAAAATCCGTGTGTTATGCAAAGCAACGAAGAGATTTCCATTTTGGTGCTCTACACAGGCGGCACCATCGGCATGATGCAAGACCCCAAGTCGGGAGCCTTGGTGCCTTTCGATTTCGACAATATCTACACTCATCTGCCTGTGCTGCGCAATTTCGGCTACCAAATCGACATCTATAGTTTCGACCCGCTCATTGACTCCTCGAACATGTCGCCCGACTTCTGGATTCGCTTGGCAACCAAGATAGAGGAGGAGTATGAGCATTACGACGGCTTTGTGGTGCTGCATGGTTCCGACACCATGGCCTACACCGCCTCGGCCTTGAGTTTCATGCTGGAGAACCTCAACAAGCCCATCGTGTTGACGGGTTCGCAGCTGCCGATGGGCATGGTGCGTAGCGACGGTCGCGAGAACTTCTTGGCCGCCATCGAGATTGCCGCCGCCAAGGACGACGAAACGCCCATCGTCCCCGAGGTGAGCATCTTTTTCCAGAACCAGCTGCTGCGGGGTAACCGCGCCACCAAGTTTAACGCCGAGAACTTCAATGCCTTTATCTCGTCGAACTATCCCAACCTCGCCGATGTGGGCATACACATTAAATATAATAAGGAACGCATCCTGAAACCCAATTTCAAGAAGCTGAAGGTACACACCAAGATGGACCGCAACGTTGGTATTCTGAAGCTCTTCCCTGGCATCTCTGAGGACTTTGTGCGACATGTGTTCTCGACACCCCATCTCAGTGCCTTGGTGTTGGAGACTTTTGGCTCGGGCAACGCCACCACGGCCGGATGGTTCCTGGATGCGCTCAAGGAAGCCATCGATGGTGGACTCATCATCCTCAACATCACCCAGTGCAAGGCTGGTTCGGTGGAAATGGGCAGGTATGAGACCAGTCTCGACATGGCGCGCATCGGTGTCATCAGCGGGCACGACATGACCACTGAGGCCGCCGTCGCCAAACTCATGTATCTCATCGGGGAAGGCTTGCCTAAAGCCAGAATCCTTGAGATTATGCAAAAATCCATCCGAGGCGAGATGACTCTTTGATGCTATGATTCAAGCATTTGAAAAAATGTTGGAAGAAAAAATGAAATATTTTTGTTTGCCAAATGAAAAATTGTGTACTTTTGGCAACGATTTCAGATAAGGCAGAGGCGTAGGGAAAGCACTGGAGAGATGTCCGAGTGGTTTAAGGAGCACGCCTGGAAAGTGTGTGTACTCCAAAAGGGTACCGCGGGTTCGAATCCCGCTCTCTCCGCAGAGAAGTAATGATAAGACATAGTAATTCATAAAAGTAATAATTAACAACATTCAAACTAAACTATGAAAAAATTAATTGCTTTCCTCATGATTGCTGGCCTCTTCACTTTTGGCATCAGCAATCTCGTCGTTGCTCAAGAAGAGCAAGCGCAAACCGAGCAGACGGAACAGACCGTTGCTCCTGAAACTCCCGCTGTTGTGGAGACTGTCGAAGAAGTTACCCCCGCCGTCACCAACGAGGCTGCTCCCGTAACTTTCCGTGAATCCATCAAGAAGCAATTCATCGATGGTGGCCCTGGTTTCATGGGCATCGTGTTGGTCATCCTGTTGATCGGTATGGCTATTTCCATTGAAAGAATCATTTATCTGACCTTGGCTACGGCCAATTCGAAGAAGCTTCTGGCTGGCGTTGAAGCCAAGATGAAGAACGGCGACGTTGAAGGTGCCAAACAACTCTGCAAGGACACCCGCGGTCCTGTGGCCAGCATCTTCACCCAAGGCCTCATCCGTTATCAGGACGGTC
The DNA here is from genome assembly GCA_036759285.1 of Candidatus Limiplasma sp. GTDB lineage: Bacteria > Bacteroidota > Bacteroidia > Bacteroidales > F082 > Limimorpha. Next base: position 13,062 of record DAIOUZ010000061.1, read on the forward strand.
AGTCACTCGAAGAGGTTGAGAAAGCCCTCGTTTCCTACGGTTCGGTTGCCGGTGGTAAGCTTGAAAGCGGCTTGAGCTGGATTGGTCTTTGCATCAGCTTGGCTCCTATGTTCGGTTTCATGGGTACTGTTATCGGTATGATCCAGGCCTTCGACGACATCGCCGCTGCTGGTGACATGAGCCCGACGGTTGTGGCCTCCGGTATGAAGGTCGCTCTGTTGACCACCGTGTTCGGTCTGATCGCCGCTATTATCCTTCAGATTTTCTTCAACTTCATCGCTGCTAAAATCGAAAGCATCGTCAACGACATGGAAGACGCTTCCATCTCCTTCATGGACATCCTTGCAAAATACCACAAATAATCAGTATCAATCATGAACAGTAAGCTTAATATTTCTAGATGGGTATTTCTCGCTCTGGCTGCGGTTACTGTCATCATTGCGGTTATGTATTACCTCGTCGTAGGTACTATTAAACCCAATTTCTTGGCAGGTGAGCCCACGCCACGCGCAGACTTATTCCTGAATTGGGGCTACATCTTGATTGTACTTGGCATTGTCATTGCATTGATTTCAGTTTGCGTGACCGCCGCCATCAAGGGCGTCAATGGTAAGACACTCTTGATTGCCGTCATCGCATTCGCTATTATAGCAGTTGTAGCTTACCTTATGTCGAAGAATGCTTTTGGCATTCCTTATCAGGCCGGTGAAAAATTGTACTCCGGCAAGACGCACGGTTGGGTCGAAATGGGCCTCAACTTCTTCTATGTCACTCTTGCAGTAGCTATCATTTCAATCCTGTTCTCTGTTATCTACAAGGCAGTTAAAAAGTAAAACATTTCATCATGGCAAGAAAAACTCCGGAAATCAATTCAAGTTCGCAGGCTGACATAGCATTCTTGCTGTTGTGTTTCTTCCTGATGACGACCTCCATGGACGTGGACTACGGTATCACCCGTCGTCTGCCTCCCCCCGTCGAGCAAAACGACGAGGACGTGAAGGTCAAGGAAAGAAATGTGATGAATGTAATGGTAAACAAGAGCGACAGGTTGTTGGTCAATAACCGTCCTTCCGACATTTCACAGTTGAAGGACCTCGCTAAAGAATTCATGACCCCGCGTCCTGGCGACGAGACCGCTCCTGAAGTGGAAACCAAGACCTTTGACCTCGTGGGCGATGTGCTCATGTCGAAGGGCGTGATTTCGCTGCAGAACGACCGCGGTACCTCGTATGCTATGTATATCAGTGTGCAGAATGAGTTGGCCCGCGCCTTCAATGAAATGAAGGAAGAACTGGCTTGGAAGAAATTCCACAAGCACCTCGACCAACTCAATGAAGATCAAACCAAGGCTATCAATGAGGCCGTGCCTGTGCGTGTCAGTGAGGCTGAGCCCGTTGAGTACAAATCTAACTAAAGGAGGATAGAGATATGGGTAAATTCAGAAAAGAAGGGAAAAAGGAAGTGCCGCAAGTGAGCACCTCTTCACTGCCCGACATCGTTTACATGTTGATATTCTTCTTCATGATCACTACGACAATGCGTGATGTCGAACTGAAGGTGAAGAACGCCATGCCTAAGGCTACTGAGATTCAAAAGCTCGAGCATAAGGCTTTGGTATGTTCCATCTACATCGGTCCGCCTAAGGATGCCAAACTCGGTACCGAATCGCGTATCCAACTTGACGATTCCTTCGCCCGTGTCAACGACATCGCCGACTGGATCCAGAAAGAGCGTGACTCGCGTAGCGAGGCCGACCGTCCCCTGCTGACCACGGCCCTGAAGGTGCACAAGGATACCCGTATGGGTGTCGTCACCGACGTGAAGCAGGAGCTCCGTAAGGTGGGTGCCTTCCGTATCAACTACACGACACTGAAGGGTAGCGCCTTGGAAAACTAAACTTCGGTTTGGTAATCAACTGAAAAATGGCTGCAACTTTGATTGCGGCCATTTTTTTGTTGTCAATCGTTTTTATTATCTTTGCACCGTATTAAAAATTCAACATTATGAAAAAGTATTTGTTTTTGATTATTGTGTTTTTGCTATGCCAAAACATGGATGCCCAGCAGGGCGAAATCATTTATCAAGAATTCGATCCAGCTATTCACTATTCGTTTATTTGCACCGATACCTCGTCTATTGGAGGGCTGTACGTTCCAATAGACTTGGATAACAACGGTGAAGACGATTATCTGTTTCACAATAAAGTAGATGGAGTTACCTGTGCGATGCGCATGGAGTTTTTGCCTGGTGGAAATGTCCAAAACAGTTCCGCATCTCGACAAAAGATGGTCCACGAGGGCGACACACTTACCAACATTGTTTGGGGTAGCAATTGGCCTCATCCTACATTTTTAACCACAGGTGTCCATTGGATAGGTGTTAAATGGCCTAGGGAGGAAGGCTGTTGTTACGGATGGATTAAAACAAGTTTGGAATGCTTTGACACCCTCTGGTTTGGCGATCCTACCAAAATAGAGTTTTATATTCACAGCATGGCTTTTTGCACCCAACCAGATTATCCACTCATCGTTGGACAGACCAGCTTGGACGGCTTGGAGGAAAAGACTTCTTTCGCCACCCTCTATCCCAACCCTACCACGGGCCTCGTTACCGTCATGGGTAGAGATCTGAAAGCTGTACAGGTCGTGAACACGCTTGGGCAGTGCGTAGCCACAGCTCAAGGCGAGGGCGAACGGCTCACGGTGGATATCAGCAGTTTGCCCGCTGGCATCTACTTCGTCAACATCACCGACGGCGATGGCCGCAAATGCGTGAGAAAAATAGTGAAGCAATGACAGCGTAAAAGGGGATTACAAATCCCCAGGTTCGGCACCAGCGGATTGCAAATCCGCTGGAACGGAGAACTTACGGTCATCATGCAAAGCTGTCCAGAATGAAAAGGAATGTTTAACCAAAAAATATAAAAAAATGAAAAAATGTTTGATTGTACTATTTGTTTTAGCATGTCTACAAATTACGCAAGCTCAAACACCAGAA